>NZ_SOGW01000134.1:0-39081 GCF_004403075.1 Cryobacterium sp. TMT2-10
GCCGGCGCGGCATCGCCGCCGCGTCCGCCACGGCCGTTGCCCTGGCCGCCGCGTCCGCCGCCGTCACGCTCGTCGCGGTTGACGCGCTTGCGCTGGGCGTTGGCGCCCTGCGAACGGCCGCCCTGGGACTGGCCCTGCGGCTGCTCGACGCGGGGGACCGGCTTGACGTAGGCGGCGACGTCGCCGACGAGGGCGTCCACGGCCGGGGAGCTCGCGGTCACGCGCTGCGGGGACACCTTGATGGCGGCCTTGCGGAGGAGTGCGTCGGTGTCGCGACGCTGCTCGGGGAGGACCAGGGTCACAACGTCACCGGCGCTGCCGGCGCGGGCGGTGCGGCCCGAGCGGTGCAGGTACGCCTTGTGCTCGGCCGGCGGGTCGACGTGGATGACGAGTTCGATGTCGTCGACGTGCACGCCGCGGGCCGCGACATCCGTGGCGACGAGCACCTTCACGTCGCCGGCGCTGAACGCCGCGAGGTTGCGGTCACGAGCCACCTGCGAGAGGTTGCCGTGCAGGTCGACGGAGGGGATCCCGGCGTCGGTGAGCGACTTGGCGAGCTTCTTGGCCTGGTGCTTGGTGCGCATGAAGAGGATCCGGCGGCCGGAACCGCTGGCCAGCTTCTCGACGAGCGCCTTCTTCGATTCGACGCCGTCGATCTCGAACACGTGGTGGGTCATCGCGGAGACGTGGCTGTTGGCCTCGTCGACCGAGTGCATGACCTCGTTGTGCAGGAAGCGGCGCACGATCTTGTCCACGCCGTTGTCGAGCGTGGCCGAGAACAGCAGGCGCTGGCCGCTGCTGGGCGTCTTGTCCATGATGCGCGTGACGACGGGCAGGAAGCCCAGGTCGGCCATGTGGTCGGCCTCGTCGAGCACGGTGATCTCGACGGCGTCCAGGCTGATAAAGCCCTGCTTCATCAGGTCTTCGAGGCGGCCGGGGCAGGCCACGACGATGTCGACGCCCGCCTTGAGCGCGGAGACCTGGCGGCCCTGCGAGACGCCGCCGAAGATGGTGGTCGTGTTGAGGCCGTAGGCCTCGGCCAGCGGGGTGAGTGCGTTGGTGATCTGCGTGGCCAGCTCGCGGGTCGGGGCGAGGATCAGGCCCAGCGGACGACCGGGGCGGCGCTTGCCGCCGGCGAGCTTGCCGCCAAGGCGCGACACCATGGGCAGCGCGAACGCGAGCGTCTTGCCCGAGCCGGTCTTGCCGCGGCCGAGAACGTCGCGACCGTTGAGGGTGTCGGGCAGGGTGTCGATCTGGATCGGGAAGGGGCTGTCGATACCCTGACTCGTCAGGACGGAGACGAGAGGGGCCGGCACGCCAAGCGCGCTAAAGGACGAAATTTCAGACAAAGTGGTGCCTTTCGGGCATCAGATTCCCCCGGTATCCGTTCCGCAAGGGCGGTAACTCGGAGACCAAAGAGGATTCACATGGCGAAGGTGCCGATGGGCACATCCGTTCGCCGTAAGAAGGTTTCATTCGAAAAATCCGGCCGGCCCACGAGTGGGTGGCCGCAATAAGAAGAGGGCGTTCTACGACGCAGCGAGCGCAACTACGCACTCGCAAGCCTTCAGTCTAGCGGATGCTGTCAAGCCTCCGGGTCGAACGCCCGGCTGTGCAGCTGCGCCGGGTGGCGTTCCTCACCCGGGGAGAGCTCCCCGACGGGCACCTCAGCGGTCACGATATTGCCGGCCTGGGGCAGGGGACAGGCCCACATCGGGTCGTACGCGCAGGACGGGTTGTAGGCGAAATTGAAGTCGAGGATGAGGGTGTTGTCGTCGGCGCCGGCCCCGAGGTCGGCCCCCTTCACGGTGTCGAGAAGGTAGCGGCCGCCGCCGTAGGTCCCACCCGGCTTGCCGGCCAGCCCGTCCCGGAACGGCAGGAACAGCCCGCCGCCGTAGCAGGAGAGCCGCCACAGGTCGATCGCGCCCAGGTAGGGCAGCCGCACCGAGCCGACCAGGTCGAACGGCACCTTGCCGTCCGTACCGGTGTCGACGGCGATGTGCACCGGCTGTTCCGCCCGGTGCACCTCCACCTCGAACCGCCAGTCGGGGTCGTACGCGGCGACCGGCAGCCCGGTGAAGACCGCTCGGTCGTCGGGCAGCAGAGGCGACGACGGATGTCCCGCGAACAGGTCGTCGCGACCGCTTCGCCACAGCTCGTGGCCGGCGGCCGGGTCGTGCGCGCTGATCTGGCGCACGCCGGCGTACAGCCCGAACACCCTCCGGCGCCAGTCGGCCACCTGCAGGGCGCCGAGGGTGGTGCTCACTGGGTCACGCCGGTGTCGGGGACCGAGTCGGCCGGGGCCTGCTCGGCCGGGGCCTGCCCGGCCGGGGCCTGCCCGGCCGAGGCCTGCCCGGCCGAGGCCTGCCCGGCCTGCTCGGGGGACGGCTGCACATCGACGCCGAGGTCGAGCTGCCAGGTCGGCGCGAGGCGCTTCAGCTGGCGCATCCGCCACTGCCACAGGGCCCAGAACACCGGCCAGCTGGCGACGGTGAGGGCGCCGGTGCGGAAGATCAGCTGGTCGCGGAAGAGGGTCTTGCCGGTGCCGGCCGGGTCGGGGGCCACGGCCATCCGGTGGTCCCACAGCGTGACCGCGGCCAGGGCGCCGGACACGCCGCGCCCGGTGTCGCGCAGAATGCGCACCCCGTCCGGGCGGGTCGTCGCCATCGCCAGGCGGATCACCTGGTCACCCATCGGCACCAGGCCGAGCGCTGTCATGCTGACCGGGTGTTCACCCGGTTCCCAGGCCGTGGGGAAGCCGTCCGCCTCGAGGGATTCGACGCTCACCACGGGGGAGCTCACCTCCCGGAACACGGCGGGGCTCCGCAGGGCGCGCCAGGCGGCATCCGGGGAACAGTCGAGAATCTCTTTCAGAAGAACGCGCATGACCCCAGTCTGTTGTGCTTCGGCATGCAGTACAACTAAGAGGGTGGCAATTCGATACTGGCTGGGCGTCGCGTCACGCGAACACGTGCTGCGCGCCGTCTCGGTGGGGCTCGTGCAGGCCCGCCACAGCGCGCGTGCGGCGCTCGAAGACATGGGCGAGTCCGACGGGATGGTCTACTACTCGCCGAAAACCGACCTCGACGGCGACCGGCTCCGCGAGTTCACCGCCATCGGGCGCATCGCCCCGGGGCTCGTGCACCAGGGCGAGTCCGCCGCCCCCACCTCCTACCGGCCGTGGCGCCGCCGCGTCGACTACGACCCGGATGCCATCGCCACCTCGATCCGGCCGCTGCTCTCGGTGCTCGAGTTCACCCGCGACGATCCGAACTGGGGCTACCGGCTGCGGCGGGGCCTGCTGCAGCTCTCCCGGCACGACTACGACGTGATCCGGCGGCAGATGCGCCGCCTGTAACCGCCCCAGCTATCCTCGTGCCGCACTCACCCGCGCCATACTTCGCCGAGTTCGCCACTTGCGGTCGAGTTCGCCGCACACACCTGTCGAAGTCGACCGGAAGTGGCGACTTCGGCGCGGGTCGCCGGGTGTAGCCGCACGGATGCGCCGGGTCCCGCGCCTGCCTGCCGCGTTCGCTCGCACTCCGCGCGCCAGTTCGTCCCGGTCCACCTTCGCCGAGTTCGCCACTTGCGGTCGAGTTCGCCGCACACACCTGTCGAAGTCGACCGGAAGTGGCGACTTCGGCGCGGGTGGGGCGCGGGTGGGGGGCGAGTGGGCGCGAGCGGCGACGAGTGGCCACGAGGCACCGGGTGTGCGGCCGCACGGAGCCGCCGGGTGTGCGGCCGCACGGATGCGCCGACGCGGCCCGGTGCGCCGGCGATTGTCGGCGGGATCGGCGATTTTCAGAGCAGAGTGCCAGTGAGGCCGCCCTGTCGCGCCGGCATCCGTTGATTAGACTTCGAGCATGACAGGCGAGTTGTGGTGGGTGCCTTCGGCGGTCGTCTTCGGCGGGGCGGGCGCGATCGTGGTGCTGCTGGGGGCGCTTGCCCGCCGCCGCGGCCGGACGCACGCCCGGGAAGACCGCTCCCTGGCGGACGGGCGGGTGCGGGCGGCCTCCATCGCGCTGGTTCGCGCGGACGACGTGGTCCAGGCCACCGCCGACGAACTCGGTTTCGCGGAGGCGCAGTTCGGGCAGAACGCCACCCATGACTTCGCCGCGGCGCACGACGCCTCCCGCCGGCAGGTGCGCGACGCCTTCGCCCTGCAACAGAAACTCGACGACAGCGAGCCGGAGAGCGAGAGCGAACGCCGCCACTGGACCGAGCAGATCATCGTGCTCGCCGACGAGGCCACGAAGCGACTGACCGAGCAGGACCGCGACTTCTCCAGCCGCCGCGGCCTCGAACGTGACGCGCCCCACCTGCTCGATCAGCTGCGCCGGCGCCTCACCCGGGTCGCCGAGCGGGTCAAGGCCGGGGAGGCCAGCCTCAAACGGCTCGGCGCGACCTATGCCCCATCGGCCCTCGCCCCGATCAGCGGCAATGTGGTGCGTGCGCAGGCCGCCCTGGACGAGGCCAGGCTGGCCACGGATGCCGCCGCCGCGCGGCTCGACCGGGCCTCCTCCGAACCCGTGGGCGACCAGTTGCGCGAGGCCGAGCACGGTCTCTACCGCGCCGGCAAGCTCCTCGACGCGATCGAAACCGGCGAGGACCAGCTGCATATCGGCTTCGCCTCGCTGACCCGGGCCCTCGTGGATGCCGACGCCGAGCTGGCCGAGGCGCGCCGGCTGCGGGACACCCACGAGGAGACCGAGGCGCGCACCGAACTCAACCGTGTGATCGCGGTGTCCGACCGGGTGGTCGGCGAGCTCCGGCATCCGTCGCGCCTGAGCGATCCGGCGGCCGACCTGGCTCGGCTGCGGGAAGCGATCGGCGGCCTGGACGTGACCCGCTCCGAGGCCCGCAACCGCCAGTTGCGGCTGGAGAACGCCCGCGGGGCGCTGATCGGCGCGCTCCTGGCCGCCCGCAGCCAGATCAGGGTCACCCGCGACTTCATCGCCGCGCACCCCGGACGCGTCGGGTCGCCCGCCCGCACCCGCCTCGCCGAGGCGGAACGGCAGTTGAGCCTGGCCACCGCGGAGGCCGACCCGGTCGCCGCCCTGGACACCGCCCGCCGCGCGATGACCCATGCGACGGATGCCGACGCGCTCGCCCGTTTCGACACCCTGTAGCGCGCTCTGCCCGCTGCGCAACCGCGCCGTGCGCCGCGGGCCCCTGTGCCCCGGACCCGCGCGCCCCGCGCCCCGGACCCCCGGACCCCCGGACCCCCGCGCCCCGGACCCCCGCGCCCCGCTACCCTTGTGGCGTGATCAACGCCCAGCCCCAGCAGAAGTACCAGGTTCGGTTCGACGTCGGCCTGGCCGGATTCGAGGCCCTCGCCGGTGCGGCGGATGTGGTCGTNCCAGCAGAAGTACCAGGTTCGGTTCGACGTCGGCCTGGCCGGATTCGAGGCCCTCGCCGGTGCGGCGGATGTGGTCGTGCTGGCCGACGCCCTGCCGCCCGCACCGGGTGAGGCCGGCCCCACGGTGTCGCTGGCCGCGCACCAGGTCATCACGGCGAACCTCGACACCAGTTCCCGGGTCGCCGAGTGGGTGCTCGCCCGCCAGACCGAGAAGGGCGACCGGTTCGCCGTCGCCGTGATCGCCGTGGGCGGGCGCCGCGCCGATGGCGGCGGCCGGTTCGCGGTGGAGGACTTCCTGGTCGCCGGGGCCGTGATCGACGCCCTGTCCGCGCTCGGCATCGACCACTGCTCACCCGAGGCGGCCGCCGCGTCCGCCGCGTTCTCCGGCCTCCAGCGGGCCGTGCGCCACCTCGTCACCGCCTCCGAAACCGGCCTGGCGCTCGCCGCAGACGGGCGCCAGGCCGAGGTGCAGGCCGCGCTCGCGCCAGACCTGTCGACGACGGATGCCGGAGCCGGCCGGCCGGGAATCTCCCGGGTGCGGGAATTCGCCTTCCCCGTCTGAGGTTTGCTCCAGCACGACCGGAATCCCGTCCGGAATCCCGTCCGGAACGGTCGCCTCGAATCGAAGGAGCAGCTCCCATGCAGGCAGTACTCAACGGCGTCGTAGTCGCCGAAGCACCCCAGTCCGACCTGCTCAAGATCGAGGGCACCTGGTACTTCCCGCCGACGAGCGTGAATGCGGACCTGCTCGTGAAGAGCCCGACCCGGTACACCTGCTCCTGGAAGGGCGAGTGCCAGTACTTCAGTGTCCTGGACGGCGAGACCCTGCTTCAGGACCGCGCGTTCAGCTACCCGGCCCCGCCGGCGGCCTCCTTCGCCCGGGTCGGCCAGGACTACAGCAACTACATCGCCTTCTGGAAGGAAGTCCGGGTCTCCGAGTAGCGGTCGCTGAGTAGCGGTCTCAGAGTCGCCCGTGATGCGCCGGGCGGTTGCTCGGCGGGTGGCGCGCGGCTCGAGGCTCTCGGGCTGCGGCCTTCGGTGCCGCCCCGGGTTCCAACGCACTGCCGGTGTTGGCCACCTCAGCTGCCGGTGGCGGCCGCGGCGCGTCTCCGGGCCACCGCGGTGATCTCGCGCCGGGTCCAGTTGATCAGGAACGCCCGGTCGAACCCGCGCCCGCACAGCCCACAGGCGAAGGCGCGGGTCGGCTGGCGGTAGCGGTAGTGCACGTGCCCGGCCGGGCAGGTGCCGACCCAGGGCGCGAGCTCGTCGGCGATCTCCCCGTCGTGCGTGCGCTTGCCGTCGTAGCCGAGGTTGAACGCGGTCAGTTTCCACTTCGGGCCGTGGCCGGCGCGGGGCCCCGCGAGGGCGTGTGCCACCTCGTGCAGCAGGATCTGGTGCACCTCGTCATCCTCGTAACGCGCGGCCAGGTACCGGGACACGGTGATGCGCCGGGCGGTGAAGTTGCAGAGGCCGGCCCGCTTCTTCGCGTTGTCGAACGCGAACGACCAGGTGGGGTCGAGGTGCAGGGCGATGAGGGCGTCGGCCCAGTGTCGCACTCGGTCGAGGTCGGCCATCAGGGCGCCACCCTCACCTGGTAGAGCCTGTCGTCGCCGGGGGAGGGTGTGCCGCGGCCATCCGTGTTATTACTCACGAACCACAGTGTGCCATTGGGGCCGGACACCACATCACGCAGTCGCCCGAAGCTGCCTGCGAACCAGTCGTCGACCTCGCCTGTGGAGGGAACGATGCGCCAGAGGCGCTCGCCGCGGAGAGCCGCCATGAAGAGGGTGTCGTTGACGACGGCCAGGCCGCTGGGGCTGGCCTCGCTGGTGGGCCACTGCTCGACCGGGTCGATGAAGCCGGAATCATTGGCCTGGCCGGTGCCCTTCCCCTCGACGGTGGGCCAGCCGTAGTTGCCGCCGGGAACGATGCGGTTCAGTTCGTCCCAGGTGTTCTGGCCGAACTCGCTGGCCCAGAGGGCCCCGGTGCTGTCCCAGGCGATGCCCTGCGGATTGCGGTGACCGTAGGAGTAGACGAGGGTGCCGAACGGGTTGCCGGCCGGTACGCCACCGGTCGGCGTCATGCGCAGGATCTTGCCGCCGAGCGAGCTCAGGTTCTGCGCGTTGGCGGTGTTCCCGGCGTCCCCGGCGGTGGCGTAGAGCAGGCCGTCCGGTCCGAATCCGAGCCGGCCGCCGTTGTGGTTGCCGGCCTTCGGGATGCCGCGGAGCACCGGTTCCGGGTCGCCGAGGGTGTGGCTGCCCGCGGCGCCGAGGAGCGGCATCCGCACGATCTGGTTGTCGTCGGCGGTCGTGGCGTAGGCGTAGACCCAGCCGGTCCCGCCCGGTGCGGCCGAGTCGGCCAGGGCGGCGAGGCCGAGCAGGCCGCCTTCGCCCTGCGGTCGCACATCGGCGACCCGTCCGGCGTCCCGCAGGGTGCCGTCGGGCAGGAGCTCACGAACGAGCGCCGTGTCACGCTCGCTGATCAGGGTGCTCCCGTCGGGCAGGCGCAGGATCGACCACGGCGCCTCGAGCCCGGACGCGATCACGACGGGGTCCCCGACCGGGCGAACCGGCGGCACGCTGGTGCCGCTGGTGCCGCTGGTGCCGCCGCTGCCGCCGGCAGGCGACCCCGTTTGCGACGGATCAGGTCGGGCCGGGGTCTCGCTGGCCGCCGTCGGCGCCGGAGCGCCTGACGTGCAGGCGCTGAGCAGCGGCACCGCGCCGAGCACCAGCGCCAGGCCCACGGCGATGGCGACCATCCGCCCTCGGCCGCCGGGACGCATCCGCCCGTTCATGTCCTACCTCGTTTCGCGCCGGGTGTCCTGTGCTGTCCTCTGCACGTTCCGGCATGCCCCGGATTTCGGCTGCGGGTCGGGCACCGTTCCCGTGCATAACTCCTGCAAAACCGTTCGGGGTGCCGGCGTGGGCCGCGTGATTCCGGCTTCGGCACAACTGGCGCGCACAAATTGCAGGAGTTACGTTCGGGGTGCCGGGGTGCCGGGTGCGGGTGCGGGGCGCCGGAGTCAGCTGCGCGCGGTGCCCTCGGCGATGTACGACTCGACCACGGCAACCGCGATCAGGGCGCTCTCCAGCAGTGCGGGGGTGGCGCCCGCCTTCTCCTGCAGGAACACCGCCGCCGTGAAGTCGGCCATAGCCGCCTCGAGTTCGCCCTGTTCGAAGTAGACCTTGCCCCGGTTCTCCCGGGCGGACGCGGCCACGGCGGTCCACTCGTGCGTCTCGGATTCGAGAACGCAGTGGGTCAGCTCGGCGGCCGCCTCGTCGAGCTTGCCCATGAACTGCTGCACCTGCGCACGACGGATGCGGCAGTTCGCGAGTTCTTCCCGCGACCCGGTGAACCGGGCCTGGCGCAGGGCCGTGCTGGCGATGTCCCAGGCCTCGTCGAGCCGGCCGATCAGCCGCAGCAGCGTGACCTTCTCGTTGAGGGCGGACTGGCTGCGCAGGGCCCCGAGCTCGTCGAGGCGCAGTTCGGCGGCATGGAGGTCGACTTTTTCACGCAGGGTGACGGCGTCGTAGCCAGTGATGATGGGCAGGGTGTGGTCCTGAGGCGAAGGCGGCAGCTGCCGCGGGAGGAACGTGGTCCCGTCCACACTAACCCCGGCCGGGCGAGGCCGGTCCCCGTTCAGGGGATATCCGCCCGCCAGTTGTGGCCAACTCAGGAGATACCGGCCCGGCAGCCCGCCGCGCCGCATAGAAACGGATGCCCGGAGTCGGCTCCCGCAGGATCTCCTGAGTTAGCCCCAAGCCGCCGGGAGCCCCCTGCCGAGCTAGGTCAGGCACCCGTTGAGGGGATATCCACCCGCCAGCTGTGGCTAACTCAGGAAATACCCGTTGGACAAGTTGCAGGGCCGCGCAAAGACGGATGCCCGAAGCCCGCCTCCGCGAGATCTCCTGAATTAGCCACCATGACGCCCATCACGCCCATCACGCCCATGACGCCCATCACGCTCATCACGCGCGACGAGGCGGCGGCTCAGTTGCCGACCTGGAAGACCGTGCGGCCGGGCAGCGGGGACGGGGTCGCCGTCGCATCCGTCGTCACCATGGCGGTGGCCATGAACTGCGCGAGCTCGGCGCCCTCGACCACCTTCGACGGGTGCGGCCCGCCGGCGAGCAGCCGCTGCACCCAGGTCGTGTCGATCGGCGTGTGGGCGGCCACGAAGACGATGTTGCCGAACCGGCGCCCCTTGAGCACCTGCGTCTCGGCGAGGGCGAGCACGTGGGCGAACACGGCCGACAGCGTCGCGGCCTGCGAGCGCGCGAACGGCAGTCCGGGCCCGTCGGCGGCGTTCACGACGAGCACCCCGCGCGGGCTGAGCAGGGGAGCGGCCAGCTTGTAGAACTCCCGGCTGGTGACGTGGGCCGGGGTGCGCGCCCCGGAGAAGATGTCGACGACGACCAGGTCGACCGCGCCGTGCAGCCCGGCCGGCAGCTTGGCCAGCACCTCGCGCGCGTCGCCGTGGCGCACCCGCAGGTTCGCGCGCTTGTCCCAGGGCAGCTCCGCCCGCACGAAGTCGATCAGGTCGCTCTCCAGCTCCACCACCTGCTGCCGCGAACCGGGGCGGGTGGCCTCCACATATCGCGGCAGCGTCAGCGCGCCGGCGCCGAGGTGCACGGCCGTGATCGGCTCGCCCACGTCGCCGATCAGGTCGATCACGTGGCCGATCCGCTGCACGTACTCGAAGAACAGGTCGCCGGGGTTGTCCAGGTTCACGTTCGACTGCGGGGTGCCGTCCACGATCAGGTTGAAGCTGCCCGGGGTGAACCGGTCGGGTTCGATCACGGCGTGGTGACCGCTCAGTTTCAGGGTGATCGACGGATGCTCTGCTGCAGGCCTGCTCATCCCTCCAGTTTGCGCCCTCCCCGGCCGCGGCGGGCACGGAGGTCGCCCCGCGGTGGGACCCGACTTATACCTGAGAATTTGCAGACGGTCAAGAATTCGGTGGACAACAGGGGTATAAGCCGCATACACTTGACCTTTGCGCTCCCAGACAAATTAATGCCTTCATATTGCGGTCGGCTTTGCGTGCTCAAGCCACCTTGACGCATACCTCGTTCCAGAACTTTTGAACACAGAGGGTCTGAGGAGTTCGTACTCAGTATTCATTACTGGTACTCGGTATTCATTTCTAACAGTGACTAGACCTGACGGGGTCTACGGAGGTTATTTCCTTGGCTGCTGCGCGCAACGCAACCACCAATTCACCCAAGAACGGACGCGCCGCTGGGCGTCTTTCGTTCGCGAAGATCACCGACAATCTGACTGTTCCGGACCTGCTCGCTTTGCAGACCGAGAGCTTCGATTGGCTCGTTGGCAACGACAAATGGAAACAGCGCATTGCTGAAGGCCAGGCGGCCGGTCGTCAGGACCTGCCGACCCGCACCGGCCTCGACGAGATCTTCGAAGAGATCTCCCCGATCGAGGACCTCGGCGAAACGATGCAGCTGTCGTTCACCAACCCGGAGCTCGAGCCGGAGAAGTACACCATTGACGAGTGCAAGGAAAAGGGTAAGACCTACTCCGCACCCCTCTATGTGAACGCTGAGTTCATGAACCACCTCACCGGTGAGATCAAGACCCAGACCGTGTTCATGGGTGACTTCCCGCTGATGACCCCCAAGGGCACCTTCGTGATCAACGGCACCGAGCGTGTCGTCGTCTCGCAGCTCGTCCGCTCGCCCGGCGTGTACTTCGACCGCCAGCAGGAGAAGACGTCCGACAAGGACATCTACTCCGCTCGCGTCATCCCGAGCCGCGGCGCCTGGCTCGAATTCGAGATCGACAAGCGCGACCAGGTCGGCGTTCGCATCGACCGCAAGCGCAAGCAGTCGGTGACTGTCTTCCTCAAGGCCCTCGGCCTCACGAGCGAAGAGATCCTCGAAGAGTTCAAGGGCTTCGCGTCCATCGAGCTCACCCTTGAGAAGGACAACATCCTGACCAAGGAAGAAGCCCTCAAGGACATCTACCGCAAGCTGCGTCCGGGCGAACAGGTTGCCGCCGAGGCCGCCCGCGCGCTCCTCGACAACTTCTTCTTCAACTCCAAGCGCTACGACCTGGCCAAGGTCGGTCGTTACAAGATCAACCGCAAGCTCGGCCTCGAAGCGCCGCTCGGCGACTCCGTGCTGACGCTCAAGGACATCCTGGCCACGATCAAGTACCTGGTTGCGCTGCACGACAACCAGACCACGATCGCCGGGATCCGCGACGGCAAGCCCACCGACATCCGCATCGACATCGACGACATCGACCACTTCGGTAACCGTCGCATCCGTGCCGTCGGCGAGCTCATCCAGAACCAGGTCCGCACCGGCCTGTCCCGCATGGAGCGCGTCGTTCGCGAGCGCATGACCACGCAGGACATCGAAGCGATCACCCCGCAGACCCTGATCAACGTGCGCCCCGTCGTCGCCGCGATCAAGGAGTTCTTCGGTACCTCGCAGCTGTCGCAGTTCATGGACCAGAACAACCCGCTCGCCGGACTGACGCACAAGCGTCGCCTGTCCGCGCTGGGCCCGGGTGGTCTGTCCCGTGACCGCGCCGGCGTCGAGGTGCGAGACGTTCACCCCTCGCACTACGGCCGGATGTGCCCCATTGAGACCCCGGAAGGCCCGAACATCGGCCTGATCGGTTCGCTCGCCTCGTTCGCGCGGATCAACGCCTTCGGTTTCATTGAGACCCCGTACCGCCGCGTCGTCGATGGAGTGGTCCTCAACGACCAGATCGACTACCTGACGGCCAGCGAAGAAGACGAGTTCATCGTCGCCCAGGCGAACGCGCCGCTCACCAAGGACTGGCGCTTCGCTGATGCCCGTGTTCTCGCCCGCAAGAAGGGTGGAGAGGTTGACCTCTTCCCCGCGGAAGACATCGGCTACATGGATGTTTCGCCTCGCCAGATGGTGTCCGTCGCCACCTCGCTCATCCCGTTCCTCGAGCACGACGATGCGAACCGCGCCCTCATGGGTGCCAACATGCAGCGTCAGGCCGTCCCGCTCCTGATGAGCGAGAGCCCGCTCGTCGGTACCGGCATGGAGGTCTTCGCGGCCATCGACGCCGGTGACGTGCTCACCGCCGACAAGGCCGGCGTGGTGATGGAGGTTTCGGCCGACGTCGTCACCATCCAGCTCGACGAGGGTGGAACGCAGGAGTACTACCTGCGCAAGTTCGCCCGCTCGAACCAGGGCACGAGCTACAACCACCGCGTGATCGTCACCGCCGGCGAGCGGATCGAAGTCGGCGAAGTCATCGCCGACGGCCCCGCCACCGAGAACGGCGAGCTCGCGCTCGGCAAGAACCTGCTCGTCGCGTTCATGCCGTGGGAGGGTTACAACTTCGAGGACGCGATCATCCTGAGCCAGAACCTGGTCAAGGACGACACACTCTCCTCGATTCACATCGAGGAATACGAGGTTGACGCTCGCGACACCAAGCTGGGCAAGGAAGAGATCACTCGCGACCTGCCCAACGTGTCGCCCGACCTGCTCGCCGACCTCGACGAGCGCGGCATCATCCGGATCGGTGCCGAGGTTCGCCCCGGCGACATCCTCGTCGGCAAGGTCACGCCCAAGGGCGAGACCGAGCTGTCCGCCGAGGAGCGCCTGCTGCGCGCCATCTTCAACGAGAAGAGCCGCGAAGTTCGCGACACCTCGCTGAAGGTTCCCCACGGTGAGCGCGGCACCATCATCGGTGTCAAGGTGTTCGACTCGCAGGATGGCGACGACGAGCTCGGCTCGGGCGTCAACCAGCGCGTTGCCGTCTTCATCGCTCAGAAGCGCAAGATCACCGAGGGTGACAAGCTCGCCGGCCGTCACGGCAACAAGGGTGTTATTTCCCGCATCCTGCCGATCGAGGACATGCCGTTCCTCGCCGACGGAACCCCGGTCGACATCATCCTCAACCCGCTGGGCATCCCCGGTCGAATGAACTTCGGCCAGGTCCTGGAAACCCACCTGGGCTGGATCGCCAAGCAGGGCTGGCAGGTGGAAGGCAAGCCCAAGTGGGCCGGCCGTCTGCCCGAGGCCGCTCACAGTGCAGCCCCGAACACCAAGGTCGCGACCCCGGTGTTCGACGGCGCGCTCGAGGTCGAGATCGAGGGTCTGCTGAACTCCACGACCAAGACCCGTGACGGCGACCGCCTGATCGACTCCACCGGCAAGACCCAGCTCTTCGACGGCCGCTCCGGCGAGCCGTTCCCGAACCCGGTCTCCGTGGGCTACATGTACATCCTGAAGCTCCACCACCTTGTCGATGACAAGATCCACGCCCGTTCCACCGGCCCCTACTCCATGATCACGCAGCAGCCGCTGGGTGGTAAGGCGCAGTTCGGTGGACAGCGTTTCGGTGAGATGGAGGTGTGGGCGCTCGAAGCATATGGAGCCGCTTACGCACTGCAGGAACTCCTGACGATCAAGTCTGACGATATCCTCGGCCGCGTGAAGGTCTACGAGGCCATCGTCAAGGGCGAGAACATCCAGGAGCCCGGCATCCCGGAGAGCTTCAAGGTTCTGATCAAGGAAATGCAGTCGCTGTGCCTGAACGTGGAGGTGCTGTCTTCCGACGGAACCGCCGTCAGCCTGCGCGACACGGATGACGAGGTGTTCCGCGCTGCGGAAGAACTCGGCATCAACATTTCCACCCGGTTTGAGTCGTCCTCGATCGACGACATCTAGGCCCGGCCGATGACGAACACTTCGAATACTTTCCAAGGAGAGAAATTGCTCGACGTAACCACATTTGACGAGCTTCGCATTGGCCTTGCGACCGCCGACGACATCCGTCGCTGGTCTCACGGTGAGGTCAAGAAGCCCGAAACCATCAACTACCGCACGCTCAAGCCGGAAAAAGACGGCCTGTTCGGCGAGCAGATCTTCGGCCCGTCACGGGACTGGGAATGCTCGTGCGGAAAGTACAAGCGAGTGCGCTTCAAAGGCATCGTTTGTGAGCGTTGTGGCGTAGAGGTCACGAAGTCGTCGGTGCGCCGTGAGCGCATGGGCCACATCGAGCTCGCCGCCCCGGTCACCCACATCTGGTATTTCAAGGGTGTCCCCTCGCGTCTCGGCTACCTGCTGGACATGGCTCCGAAGGACCTCGAAAAGGTCATCTACTTCGCCGCGTACATGGTCATCACGGTTGACGAAGACGGCCGCCACCAGGACATGCCCGGCCTTGAGAACGAGCTCCGCCTCGAGATCAAGACCATCGAAGGCCAGCGCGATTCCCGGATCGCCGACCGCCTGCAGCGCCTGGAGACCGACCTCGCCGCACTGGAGGCCGAAGGCGCCAAGAGCGACCAGAAGAAGCGCACCAAGGACGCCGCCGAGAAGGAGATGAGTCAGGTCCGCAAGTCTCTCGACGAGCAGATCGCTCACCTCGAGCGTGTGTGGGAAGACTTCCGCACCCTCAAGGTCGGCGACCTCAAGCCTGAGGACTCGGTCTTCCACGAGCTGCAGGACCGCTTCGGCATGTACTTCGAGGCCTACATGGGCGCCGAAGCCATCAAGAAGCGCCTGCTGGCCTTCGACCTGGTCACCGAAAGCGAGAACCTGCACCTGCAGATCGCCGAGGGCAAGGGCCAGAAGAAGATCCGTGCGATCAAGCGCCTCCGCGTGGTCAACGCGTTCATCATCACCGGCAACTCGCCGGCCGCGATGGTGCTCGACGTCGTCCCCGTGATCCCGCCCGAACTGCGCCCGATGGTGCAGCTCGACGGTGGCCGCTTCGCGACGAGCGACCTCAACGACCTCTACCGTCGTGTGATCAACCGCAACAACCGCCTGCGTCGTCTGCTTGACCTCGGTGCCCCCGAGATCATCGTGAACAACGAGAAGCGGATGCTGCAGGAGGCCGTCGACGCACTGTTCGACAACGGTCGTCGTGGTCGCCCCGTCACGGGCACCGGTAACCGCGCCCTCAAGTCCCTGAGCGACATGCTCAAGGGCAAGCAGGGTCGTTTCCGTCAGAACCTGCTCGGCAAGCGCGTCGACTACTCCGGCCGTTCGGTCATCGTCGTCGGCCCGCAGCTCAAGCTGCACCAGTGTGGTCTGCCCAAGCAGATGGCACTCGAGCTGTTCAAGCCGTTCGTGATCAAGCGCCTGATCGACCTGAGCCACGCTCAGAACATCAAGGCGGCCAAGCGCATGGTCGAACGTTCACGCCCGCAGGTCTGGGACGTGCTCGAGGAGATCATCCGCGAACGCCCCGTGCTGCTCAACCGTGCGCCCACGCTGCACCGTCTGGGTATCCAGGCGTTCGAGCCTCAGCTCGTGGAGGGTAAGGCCATCCAGCTGCACCCCCTCGTCTGTGCCGCGTTCAACGCCGACTTCGACGGTGACCAGATGGCAGTCCACCTGCCGCTGTCGATGGAAGCCCAGGCCGAAGCGCGCATCCTGATGCTCGCCTCGAACAACATCCTCAAGCCGTCAGACGGCCGCCCGGTGACCCTGCCCACCCAGGACATGATCATCGGTCTGCACCACCTGACCACGCTCAAGGAAGGCGTCATCGGCGAGGGCCGCGCGTTCTCCTCCGTTGCGGAAGCGATCCTTGCTTTCGACCAGAAGTCGCTCGACCTCAACGCCAAGGTGCGCATTCGTCTGGCCGACAAGTACTTCGAAGAGGGCACGCAGCCTGACGGCGTCGAACTCGTGGGCGGTCAAGCTGTCGGTGTCACCCTGGTCACCACGACGCTCGGCCGGGCCATCTTCAACGAGGCCATGCCGGTCGACTACCCGTACTTCGAAAAGGTCGCCGACAAGGGCAGCCTCTCGGCGATCGTCAACGACCTCGCCGAGCGGTACCCGAAGGTGGAGGTTGCCGCGACGCTGGACCGCGTCAAGGACGCCGGTTTCTACTGGGCTACCCGCTCCGGTGTGACCGTGGCGCTCAGCGACATCCTGACCCCGCCGAACAAGCCGCAGATCGTTGCCGGCTACGAGAAGCAGGCCGCCAAGGTTCAGTCGCAGTTCGAGAAGGGTCTCACGACTGACCTCGAGCGTCGCCAGGAGCTCATTCAGATCTGGACGAAGGCGACCGAAGACGTGGCCACGGCCATGCAGGCGAACTTCCCGAAGGACAACACCATCAACCGCATGGTGACGTCGGGTGCTCGTGGTAACTGGCTGCAGGTGCGAAACATCGCCGGTATGCGAGGCCTGGTCAACAACCCGAAGGGTGAGATCATCCCTCGCCCGATCATCTCGAGCTACCGCGAAGGCCTGTCCGTCGCCGAGTACTTCATTGCTACTCACGGTGCTCGTAAGGGTCTGGCCGACACGGCTCTGCGTACCGCTGACTCGGGGTACCTGACCCGTCGTCTCGTGGACGTCTCGCAGGATGTCATCATCCGTGAAGACGACTGTGGAACGACCAAGGGCCTCGAGCTGCCGATCGCCGAGATCAACCCGATGGGTGAGCTCGTTCGTCACCCCAACGTGGAGAACGCGGTCTACGCTCGCAGCCTCGCCACCCCGGCGGTCAACGCCAAGGGCGAAGTTGTGGCCGAAGCCGGCGCCGACGTGGGCGACGTGATGATCCAGAAGCTGGTCGAGGCCGGTGTCGAGAACATCAAGGTGCGCTCGGTGCTGACCTGCGAGTCGGCCGTCGGTGTCTGTGCGGTCTGCTACGGCCGTTCACTCGCCACCGGGCTGCTCGTCGACATCGGTGAGGCCGTCGGTATCATCGCCGCACAGTCCATCGGTGAGCCCGGCACGCAGCTCACCATGCGTACCTTCCACACCGGTGGATCGGCATCCGCCGACGACATCACCCAGGGTCTGCCTCGCGTGCAGGAACTGTTTGAGGCTCGTACCCCCAAGGGTGCGTCGCCGATCGTCGACACCGCCGGTCGCATCACCATCGAAGACACGGACCGCAGCCGCAAGGTGATCCTGACCCCCGACAACGGCGATGAGCCGATTGCCTACCCGGTGCTCAAGCGCTCCACCCTCCTCGTGGAGGATGGCCAGCACGTCGAGCTCGGCACGCAGATCATCATCGGCGCCGTCGACCCGAAGGAAGTTCTCCGGGTCAAGGGTGTCCGCGCCGTGCAGAAGCACATCGTCGGCGGCGTGCAGGATGTCTACCGTTCGCAGGGCGTGCCGATTCACGACAAGCACATTGAGGTCATCGTTCGCCAGATGCTCCGCAAGGTGACCGTCGTCGAACACGGCGACACCGGCCTGCTCCCGGGCGAGCTCGTCGACCGGTTGAAGTACAACGACCTCAACCGCACCGCGCTCACCGAGGGCAAGAAGACGGCCTCGGCTCGTCAGGAAGTCATGGGTATCACCAAGGCTTCGCTGGCAACCGAGTCCTGGCTGTCGGCCGCTTCCTTCCAGGAGACCACCCGGGTTTTGACCCAGGCGGCCATGGAAGGCAAGAGCGACCCGCTGATGGGCCTCAAGGAGAACGTGATCATCGGAAAGCTGATCCCGGCCGGCACCGGCCTCCCCCGTTACCGCGACGTCACCGTCGAGGCAACGGATGAAGCTAAGGCTGAGCGTTACCCGAACCGCATCTTCACCGATGATGCCGCGTTCAACGAGGGTGACCTGAGCTTCGTCGACTTCGAGAGCTTCTCGTCGGATGACTTCACCCCCGGCACCTACAACTAGCCACTAGTTCAGGTTCCACGGATGGCTCCCTGCTTCGGCAGGGGGCCATCCGGCTTTAACCCGCCGGCCATGGTTGTCGTGTCCCCGGTTCCGGCTAGGCTGAGCCCACAAGTCACGGGGGTCTCTCTCATGGATGCTGAAAGTCCGATGTCCGGGTCCGGAACAGGCAGCGGCCGGCGGCGTGCGCTTCTGGCCGCGATCGGCGTCCTGGTCGTCGTCCCGCTGGTCGGAGTCATCGTCTACCTGTCCGGCGAGGCCAGGTCGGCGGATTCGGCCGGACGGCCGCAACCCACGTCCACGCCCACCCCGGTTGCGGTCGCGTCGCCCGCGCCGATCACGACCGGGCCGCATCCGTCGTCCTGCGACAAGCTGTACAGCCCCGCCATGGTGGCGGCCCTCGGCGATCTCGTGCTCAACCCGGCCTGGCTGAAAGGCGCCGACGCCGGCCTGCGCCGTGGCACGGACGACCCCGAACTCGGCACCCTGATCGACGGGTCGGCGGACAAGCTCACCTGCGTCTGGGGGAGCGCGGCCGGCGCGTCCGGCACCGGTGTCAGCACGAACCTGGTCTGGGTGACGCCCGAGCAGAGCGCGGCCGCTCAGGCTCGGCTAGTCGCCGCTGGCATGAACTGTTACGAGGAACTCGGCGGGATGCGGTGCATCGTCGAAGGGGTGAATGCGGGCGGCACCCAGGGCGAGTCGCACTTCCTGCGGGACGGCATCTGGCTGGCCACCCGGTATGTGAACGCGGGTCCCGACGGTTACACCCACGACATGGTCGCCAACATCTGGGCCGGCGCGTAGAGCCGTCAAACCCGCGTCGCGTTTCCGGCCCCGATCCCAGTAAGATAAAGGCATCAACCGACATCCGGCGTGTCGGGATCAGAGGGACAATGTGCGGATGCGTGTAATCAGCCGGGTCGGTGCAGCCTCGGTCGGAGTCCTCGGGCTCATCGTTCTCGTGGGCTGGTATCTGGGCGTCGCCACCGTGCCCGATTCCGTCGCGGGGCTCTGGACCATGAAGCCCATGCCGGCGTTGGCGTTCGTTTTGCTCGCCGTCGCCGTGCTCGCACTCGATCGACGGCGGGCGGTTCTCGGCCTGGGCCTGGCGGTCGGGTTGATCGGCGGCCTCACCCTCGCGGAGTACATTCTCGGCGCCTCCCTCGGCATTGACGTGCTCCTGCCGGGGATCGATTTCGGTGGCCAGGCCGCCCGGATGGCGCCCGCGACGGCGATGTCCCTGCTGCTGCTCGGGGCATCCGTCGTCGCCAGCCGGTTCGAGCGCACCACCGTGATGCTCACCCTCGTGCTGGCCGCGCTCGGGGTCAGCCTGGTCGCGGTACTCGGGTATGCCTACGGGGTGTCTTCGCTCTATACCGTCGCCGGCCTGACGAGCATGGCCCTGCCCACGGCACTGGCCCTGGCCGTGCTGTCGGTATCCATCATGCTGCAGCGCCCGTCTCTCGGGCTGTCCGGTCTCCTCCGCGACCGCGGGAGCGCGGGGCGCCTGCTCCGCCAGGTGATCCCGTTCCTGGTCTTCGGGCCATTCCTGCTCGGCTGGCTCCGGTTGTGGGCCGAGCGTGAAGGCTGGTTCGGCTCGGCGTTCGGCGTGGCCCTGCTGATCATGAGCATGACGTTGCTGAGTTGCGCGCTGGTCTGGGTGGCGGCCCGGCGGCTGCTCGAACTCGACCGGCAGCGTGACGGCGCGATGCAGGCTCTGGCCGAGGCCAACCACACCCTGGAGGCGACGGTCGAGAGCCGCACGCACCAGCTCGCGGAAACAGCCGACACGCTGCACGCACTCATCAAGATCGCCCCGGTCGGCATCGTGCAACTGAACGCGGCGGGCGGCCTGGTCGACGCCAACGACCGGTGGCTGGCTCTGAGCGGGCTCACCAAGAGCCAGTCACGCAGCGACGGCTGGGCGTCGGCCATCCACCCCGACGACACTGACCGGGTGCTGCGGGAGTGGCAGGTCGCCGCGGGCGAGGGCGCGCCCTACGAGACCAGCCTGCGTTTTTACACCCCGACCGGGCAGGTGAACTGGGTTCAGGTGAGTACCGCGCCGATCCGGGACGCGGGGGGAGTGATCGGGCACCTCGCCACTGTCACCGACGTGACCGCGCTGCGGATGGCAGAGAATGCCGCGTCCGCGGCCAGTGCACGGTTCGAGGCCGCTTTCGACTCCTCGCCGCTGGGAACGGCCATCGTGTCGCTCGACGGCACGGTATTGGAGGCCAACCGGCGACTTCTCGACCTGGCCGGTCGGTCCTCCCCGGTCGTGAACGAGCCGATCGAGGCGATCTTCCTGGGTGTCGAAGTCGGTGGCGACGGCGACGAGGGCGGCGAAGCCGGGCAGCTGGTCGACGGCGCGGTCAACGCTCCGTCCACCCGTCAGCGTCTGGACCGACGGATGCGACGTGCCGACGCCGAGGAGACCTGGGTCAAGGTGAGTATCGCCGAGATTCAAGAAAGCGAGGAGACCGGGCAGCTGCTGTACCAGCTGGAGGACATCACGGCCCGTCGTCTCGCCGAAGCCCGGGTGGAACACCTGGCCTTCCACGACCCGCTGACGAACCTGCCCAACCGGCTGCTCCTGCTGGACCGGCTGAACCAGGCTCTGCTGCAGGCGTCGCGCCGGGGTTTGGGGGTCGCGGTGCTGTTCCTCGACCTGGACCGGTTCAAGTTCGTCAATGACAGCCTCGGCCATCAGGCCGGCGACGCGGTGCTGACCGAGGTTGGCATCCGTCTGCGGCAGAGTGTCCGCTCCACCGACACGGTCTCCCGCATCGGGGGAGACGAGTTCGTGGTGATCTGCCCGGACGTCGGCAGCGGCGCTGACGTGCAGAAGATCGCGGAGACGATCCAGAGGGCCATCGCGATCCCGATCGCGGTGGGCGAGCAGACCGCATCCGTCGATGCGAGCATCGGCATCGCCTTCGGTCTCGGCCAGGACGATGCCGAGACGCTGCTGCACAACGCGGACCAGGCGATGTACCTGGCGAAGGGTCGAGGGCGCGCACGCTACGAGATCTTCGACGACGACCTGCGCGCTCGCATCCACCAGCGACTCGACTCTGAGCTGGCGCTGCGCGACGCGGTCGAACTGGGCGAAATCGAGACGTGGTACCAGCCGATCGTCGACCTGCAGCAGAACACGGTCGTGGCGACGGAGGCCCTGGCGCGCTGGCGCCGACCCGCGCGCGGTGTGATCCAGCCGGGCGATTTCATTGCGATCGCGGAGGAGGTCGGACTGATCAAGCAGATCGGCACCGAGGTGCTCGGCCAGGCCTGCCGCGCGGCGAACGCGCTGGAGCGGGGGATGGCGGTCAGCGTCAACGTCTCGGCCCGGCAATTCGTGCAGGATGACTTCGGCCAGGTCGTGAAGCGGGCGCTGGACGAGTCGGGCCTGCCGCCCGAGCAGTTATGGCTGGAGCTGACCGAGAGCGCTGTGCTCGAAGCGATCGACTCGGCCGCGAAGACCTTCCAGGAACTGCGCGGACTGGGGGTGCGGCTGGCCATCGACGATTTCGGAACCGGCTACTCCTCGTTCACCCACCTGCGGGCGTTCACCGTGGACCTGTTGAAGATCGACCTGACGTTCATTCGCGATCTCGAACGCTCACAGCACGATCGCGCGATCGTGGAGGGCATCCTGCGTCTGGCGGATTCTCTGCATGTGGATGTCGTCGCGGAGGGAATCGAGACGACGAACCAGCGCGACCTGCTGAAAGCCATGGGCTGTCGCTTCGGCCAGGGCTACCTGTTCTCCAAGCCGGCTCCCTCCGTGCAGCCCATGGTGCAGTTCGTCCACTAGCCGTGGCTGCCGCCCCGCCTGCCGCCCCGCCGGTGACTGTTCCCGTTCCGGTCGAGAGTGCCCGCTGTAGCGGTCACTCTCGACCGGAACGGGAGCTCTCGGGTTCGAGTCTGCCTTGAGACCAGCCAGGAACCTGATCGGACGAGTCAGGCGTCCAAGATCAGGCGTCTTGGTGGGGATCGGGCAGGAGGGGGTTTTTGCCGGGCAGGGGTACCGGCGCGGTCCTCATTTAGGGGGACAAGCACCCCCGTCCGGGGTCCAGGCGGAGCGGGGCCCGACTGATAAATTCGGCTCAGGCGGTGAAGCCGGCCGCCCTTGCGACAGGAACCATGATGAGCGTCAGCGAAGCCCAGGTACTGTCCGGCTTCGAGCGTTCCGACTGGTCGAACGGCACGACGGGAACGCAGGCCGCGCCGGGGATCCGCCGGGCGCAGTTCACCGCGTCTGACACCCGGCAAGCCGCCCGCGAATTCCACGCCGGCGTCGCCCACCCCGACACCGCGCTGGTGATGTTCTTCTGTTCGGTGCAGTATGACCTCGACCTGATGGCCTCCGAACTGCAGCGGCTCTTCGTCGGCGTGCAAGTGGTCGGCTGCACGACCGCGGGTGAAATCGGCCCGTCCGGCTATCTGGACCACAGCATCACCGGAGTGAGCTTCCCCCCGGGCAGCTTCAAGGTTGTCAGCGGCGCCCAGCACCAGCTTCACCAGTTTGAACCGGCCCAGGCCCAGAACCTCACGCAGCACCTTCTGCGCCAACTTGACCGCGCCGAGCCGCTGGCCGGCGGCAGCAACACCTTCGCGTACCTGTTGATCGATGGGCCTGTCCGTGCGCGCAGAAAAGGTCAGCCGCGCCGTGCAGAACGGGCTGGGTCGAATTCTCGTGCTCGGCGGTTCGTCGGGCGACGGCATGCAGTTCACCGAGACCTGCGTCTGTGCAGACGGCGCGTTCCGAACCGGTAGTGCGGTTCTGGTCCTGATCAGCACGATGCTGCCTTTCCGCACGTTCAAGACCGACCATTTTGTTCCGACCGACGACCGGGTCGTCGTCACGAGAGCGGATGCCGACCGCCGGGTCGTGTACGAAATCGATGGGCGGCCGGCGGCGGAGGCCTACGCGCAACTGGTGGGGGTGCCGGTGGCGGAACTGACCGCCCAGCACTACGCAGAATGCCCGATGGTCGTCATGATCGCGGGAACCAAATACTTGCGCGCCATCCGATCGGCCAACGCCGACGGCAGCCTGACCTTCTACTGCGCGATCGAAGAGGGCTTGGTTCTGCGCGCGGCGCGCGGCCCGCGGCCCGCGGCGTGGGCCTCGCGGAGAAGCTGGAGGACACGTTCGTCGAGATCGAGACGGCGATCGGCCGACCTCAGCTGGTGATGGGGTGCGATTGCATCCTGCGCAAGGTCGAGGCGAAGTTTCGCGGGCTGGTCGGTCAGTCGCTGGTCGGGATCGTGCTGATCGAAGACGGCCGGTTCACCTACTCCAATTCACGGTTCGCCGACATGTTCGGCTACTCCGAACCGGAAATCCGGGAGCGCGGCCCGCTAGAGCTCACCGTTCCAAACGATCGTGAGTTCGTCGCAGACAATCTCCGTCGGCGGCTGACCGGGGCGATCGACCGCACCGACTTCGTGTTCCGTGGGCTGCGCAAGAACGGCGAGGTGCTCGACGCGGAGTGCCACAGCAAGGTGATGCGGGTCGGCGGCAGACGGATGCTGATCAGCATGGTTCTCGACATCTCCACCCGGGCCGCGGCCGAGCGCGAAATCCTCGTGCTGCAGGAGCAGCTCCGCGAGGAGTCGACTCACGATTCGCTGACCGGCCTCTACAACCGGCGCTTCCTCGACGCATCCTTCGCCCGCGAGCTGGTTCTGGCCGAGCGCTCGGGCGAGTCCGTCAGCGTGATCATGTGCGACCTCGATCACTTCAAAAGGGTGAACGACCGCTACGGGCACCAGGCCGGGGACGAGGTGCTGCGGGCCTTCGGCGAGCTGATGAAACAGCACGCCCGGGCCAGCGATATCTTCTACCGCTACGGTGCTGAGGATTTTCTGATGGTGCTCCCCGGCCTGGCCAGCGAGGGCGCCCTGGAACGCGCCGAACAGCTGCGGAGCGCCCTGGCGAATTTGACCGTGGAGCACGGGGACGGCCGCATCCGCGTCACGGCATCGTTCGGCGTCGCCACTTTCCCGGCGGACGGCCGCTCCAGCGACGCCCTGATCGCCGCGGCCGACGGCGCGCTGTATACGGCCAAGGCCGCCAGGCGCAATCAGGCGCAATCGGGCCGGTAGGATCACTAGAACGAGCCGTTTTTCGTGCCGCTACCCCCTCAAAGTGGGTCTGGCCCGACCGCCGGCCCGGCGATAGCGTTATCCCTATATACCTGAGCCTGTTCGAGAGGATCGAGTGGCAAGCCTCACCGAGATCCTGATCCTGCACGGCCTACTCCCGATCGAAGAGCTCGACCACCTCATGGCCGGCGATCCCGCCGACGAGAGTGCGGTGCGCGCCCTCGTCGCAAGGGGAGTCATCACCGAGGTTCAGTTCGCCCGGGCCCGAGCCCAGCAGGCGAACCTGCCGTTCGTCGAGCTGGCCGACTATCCGGTCGACCGACTGGCCGTGGCCCTCGTGCCTGTTGCCGTCTGCAAGCGCCACGAAGTCATCCCGATCGCCGTCGACGACGGCCGTCTGATCCTCGCGATGGTCGATCCCGGCAACGTCTTCGCCGTCGACGACGTGCGCGAAGCCTCACGGATGCGCGTCACCCAGGTCGTCGCCGAGCGCAGCGACCTGCTCGCCGCCATCACCCGCTACCACCGTGCCGACGACGAGCTCAGCGACCTGACCTCCACCCTCGAAGAAGAGAACGCGGCCACCGAGAGTTCCTCGTTCGGCGTCTCGGATTCGATCGACGACGACGCCCCGATCGTTCGGTTCGTGAACCTGCTGGTCAGCCAGGCCATCCAGGACCTCGCCTCGGACATCCACATCGAGCCTGGCGAGCACAGCCTGCGGGTGCGCTACCGCATCGACGGCGTGCTGCACGAGATGCAGACCGCACCCAAGAGCATCCAGAACGGCGTGATCTCCCGGCTCAAGATCATGAGCGACATCGACATCGCCGAGCGACGCAAACCGCAGGACGGCCGCATGACCGTGCGTCACGCCGGTCGGCAGATCGACCTGCGCGTGGCGACCCTTCCCACAGTGTGGGGCGAGAAGGTCGTCATGCGAATTCTCGACAACTCGAACACCACCCTGGACGTGCGCGCGCTGGCCCTGCTCGAGCACAACTTCGAGGCCTACAAGACCTCGTATTCCAAGCCTTACGGCATGATTCTGATCACGGGCCCGACCGGGTCTGGCAAGTCGACCACCCTCTACACGACCCTCGGCGCGGTCGCACGCCCCGAGATCAACGTGATCACGGTCGAAGACCCGGTCGAGTACCGCATGGCGGGCATCAACCAGGTGCAGGTGAACCCCAAGGCGGGTCTCACATTTGCGAGCGCGCTGCGGTCAATTCTGCGAAGCGATCCGGATGTCGTTCTGCTGGGTGAGATCCGCGACCATGAGACCGCGCAGATCGCCATCGAGGCCTCGCTCACCGGCCACCTCGTACTGTCCACCCTGCACACCAACGACGCGCCCAGCGCGATCACCCGCCTCACTGAGATGGGTATCGAGCCGTTCCTGGTGGGTTCCGCCATGGACTGCGTGGTCGCGCAACGGTTGGCTCGCCGCCTCTGTGACAAGTGCAAGAAGCCGTCCGACCTCTCGGCTGACTACCTGACTAAATTGCGGTTCGCGTTCGACCCGGACCGGCCGCTGCCCACGATTCACGAGCCGGTCGGCTGCACAAGCTGTTCGAAGACCGGCTACCGCGGCCGTATCGCTGTGCATGAAGTGATGACGGTCACCGAAGACATTGAGCGTCTGGCTGTCGCCCGCGCGTCCAGCGCGGAAATCGGCCGGGTCGCGCGTGAGCAGGGCATGATCACCCTTCGCGAAGACGGCTGGGCCAAAGCTCAAATGGGTTTGACATCGATCGAAGAAATCTTGCGAGTGGTCGCATAGTGCTGAAGGGGACATCTGCATGAGCCAGCCCATTTACGAAATCCCGGTGACGCCTCCGGGTGCTGCCGCCGGCAGCTGGACCGTCGGCGATCCCGACCGGCGCAAAGCCGCACCACTTGCAACGCCTGTCGACGATGCCGCGACGATCGAGACGGCCACAACCAAGGTCTATTCGCTCGATGAATTCACGTCGCCGGGAGGTCGTCGCGCCGCTGGACCCCCAGCCGTCGCTCCGCAGGTTGCCCGTGCGGAAGCACGACTCACCCCTGAGGAGCGCGCCGCCCTCGGTAACGCTGATCCAGACCTGGTGGCGGCGCTCGAGGAGGTTGTGATTCGCAATGCGTCCGACCTCCATGTCACGGCTGGGGCGCCTCCCAGCATCCGCGTCGACGGCGGTCTTCGGCCTATTGAGGGCGCGCCACGATGGATGCCGGAGAAGGTCGCGAAGGCCCTCTACAGCCTGCTGCTTCCCGACCAGCGCGAGCGGTTCGAGCGCGAACAGGAACTCGACTTCGCTTACACGGCGGGCGGTGCCCGCTTCCGCGTCAACTTCTACCAGCAGCGCGATTCCATCGGCGGAGCCTTTCGTCTGATTCCCCGAGAGATCAAGCCGCTCGACCAGCTCGGCGTGCCGGCTTCCATCGGCAAATTCGCCGGGCTCGCTCGCGGGCTCGTGCTCGTGACCGGTCCGACGGGGTCAGGCAAGTCGACGACGCTCGCTGCGATCATCGACCTCGTCAACCGCACCCGAGCCGACCACATCATGACTGTGGAAGACCCGATCGAATTTCTGCACAAGCACCAGAAATCGCTGGTGAACCAGCGGGAGGTCGGCCACGACACGCACAGCTTCGCAAACGCCCTGAAACACGTTCTGCGTCAGGACCCCGACGTCATCCTGATTGGCGAGCTGCGCGACCTGGAGACGATCTCGGTTGCGTTGACCGCTGCTGAGACCGGTCACCTCGTCTTCGCAACGTTGCACACGCAGTCCGCCGCGCAGACCATCGACCGAGTCATCGATGTCTTCCCGCCGCATCAGCAGGGTCAGGTGCGCGCGCAGCTTGCAGCCACCCTGCAGGGTGTCGTGTGCCAGACCCTGGTGAAGAAAGCAAGCGGAAGCGGCCGTGTTGTCGCCACCGAAGTGCTCGTGACCACTCCCGCAATCGGCAACCTGATCCGGGAGGGCAAGACCTATCAGATCACGTCGATGATGCAGGCCGGTCGGGGGCTGGGCATGCACACGATGGACCAGCACCTGGCAGAACTCGTCGATGCCGGCCAAATCACCCGTGAAGCGGCGCTTGAAAAGGCGCAGGAGCCCGATGCCATCGGCCAATTGATCCAGCGCTCAGATTCTCCGAAGGATGACATCGGGCGAGCGATCGCCTCCGGGGGCATCGACTTCGGTGACTCCTACTCCCGCGAGAAGCACTGATGGCCACCGTTCAGGCGTACGCCTACAAGGGACGTGACGCCTCGGGGAAGATCGTCAAAGGCAAGCTGGATGCCTCCAGCGAGGCGGCCGTTTCATCTCGTCTCAATACGATGGGCTTGTCGCCCATTTCGATCGTCCCGGCTCCAGACGGCACGGGGCTCAGCCGGGAAATCTCGATCCCTGGGTTCAGCAAGGGCGTCGGACTGAAGGACCTCGCCATCATGAGCCGGCAGATGGCAACCATGATCGGCTCGGGACTGTCCCTGCTGCGCGCGCTGAACATCCTGGCCGAGCAAACCGAAAGTGCTCCTCTCGCGAAACTCCTCGTGCAGGTGCGCGACGACGTGGAGACCGGCACCTCGATCTCCGACGCGCTGGGCAAACACACTGAGTCGTTTCCACCGATCATGGTCAACATGGTTCGTGCCGGTGAGACAGGCGGATTTCTCGACGGTGCGCTCGAGTCAATCGCGGCGAACTTTGAGAAGGAGCTCAAGCTCCGCAACACGATCAAGTCCGCCTTGACCTATCCCGTCATCGTGTTACTGATGTCCCTCGGAGCAGTCATGATCATGCTGATCTTCATCGTGCCGATCTTTGAAGAAATGTTCAAGGGTGCTGGCCAGGGGCTTCCAGTTCCGACAATGATTTTGGTCTACCTTTCACGATCGATGGCGTGGGTGGTACCGCTCCTCGCCGTCGTCCTCATTGCCTTCAGCATCTGGTGGAAGAAGAACAAAAACACGGACTATGTGCGCAAGTTTGTCGACCCCCTCAAACTCAAGCTGCCCGTCTTCGGTCCGCTAGCGAAGAAGATCGCCGTCGCCCGGTTCGCCCGGAACTTCTCGAACATGATCGGCGCCGGCGTGCCGATCCTCCAAGCTCTGAAAATTGTCGGAGAGACCTCAGGAAACTGGGTAATCGAAAACGCGCTCAACGAGGTGGCGGAATCAGTCCGCCAAGGCCATTCCATTTCCGCGCCACTTCTGCGCCAGCCCGTATTCCCGCCCATGGTCACCCAGATGATCGCCGTCGGTGAAGACGCCGGCTCGCTAGAAGTCATGCTCGACAAAATCGCGGACTTTTACGATGACGAGGTGCAGTCGGCCACCGAGCAGCTGACAGCTATGATCGAGCCGCTCATGATCGCATTCCTGGGGGTCATCATCGGAGGCATGGTGATCGCTCTTTATATGCCGATCTTCGGAATAGCGGGCGCAATCAAGTGATGTCCTCCGCACTCATGACTGCCGATGGCCGCCAGCGTGTGGCTCGATTCGACTGAGGTGAAGGGTGTTGTGCCCCCAGCATTGGGGGCGTGTTGCTCGTAAATGACCCCCTCAAGTGGGTCTTAGCCGGGAGTTGTTGCCAGTACAGTAAAATCCTGATCGGTTGCCGAAGGCCGGTTCTCTAGCCCCCTAACGAATGGATCCCATCGTGCTCACTCGCAGCCTCAGCGCACTCAACGCCCGTCGCAAGAACCCCGAAGCAAACGAAAAGGGCTTCACCCTGATCGAGCTCCTCGTCGTCGTGATCATCATCGGCATCCTCGCCGCAATCGCGATTCCCGTTTACCTCGGAATTCAGAACAGTGCGAAGGAGAGTGGTGTTCAGTCGGACGCGACCAACGCCAAGATCGCCGTCATCGCGTACCAGACGGATAAGAATGCCCTTCCCACTGCAGGAGACATCACAGGCCTCGACGCCAAATACGGACTCACGAAGGGCGACTACACGTCCGCGATCACGCTGACTGTTCCTACCACCGGAACCGGCTTCTGCGTGCAGGTAACCAGCAACACGACCCCGGCCGTTAACTTCGGTGCCACTGAAGTCCAGGGAGCGAAGAAGGGCACCTGCTTGGCCGGCGCCTTCACTGTGGCCAAGTAACAGGGCTAGCTCCAGCTCGAAGTCCAGTGTGGGTGCGACGCCATGGACAGGCGCCTCACCCACACTGGGATCTTGACATTCGAGGCTTCCAGGCAACTTTGTTGAAACGAAGAGGTGCGCACGTTGAACACAGCCAACCGGCGCCACCGACCGATAGTCCTGGAGGACAGCGGCCTCGGGCTAATCGAAATCATGGTTTCCATGATGCTCCTTGCGGTAATTTCGCTGGCAGTATTGCCCACCCTCATCGGTTCAATCAAAGCGACCTCGCAGAACGCGACCATTGCGACTGCAAGTCAACTGCTCAGCCAACAACTTGAAGAGGCTCGGTCTCGCGACTCAAGGTGTGCAGCCCTCGCTAATTTTGCGGCAGAGACGATCGCACCTGTCGTGGACGGGCGCGGCGTTTCTCTGCAGCCGAAGCGCGATCCGATTGTCTGTCCTTCAACGTATCCAGGTACTGTGCGTGTGCGGATCTCCGTTGTTGTCTCAGGCACGACACAAGTGCTCGCCTCTGCCGTCAGCCTGATCTTCGTGAAGACTGGATCGTGAAGGTTCAGGCTGTGGGCCGAAAGCTTGTGGTCGGCGAATCGGGCTTGACTCTCGTCGAGTTGCTCGTGGCGATGGTCTTGTCTGTCGTCATCCTTTCAATTGCCGGCGGGCTCCTGCTGAACGCGGTGAGAGCTCAGAATGCTGTTCAGAGCGCGACTGCGGCCACGAACCTCGGCCAACTGATCGCACGTTCGGTGGAGGCCGGGGTGCGGAACGCTTCAGCGGTCACGGTAATCAATGACCCGTTAACTGGAACTCAACTTTTGATCGCGCGGACTGCTGGTCGGGGTTCGACGAATTCCTGGTCGTGCCAGGCTTGGTTCTACACTCCTGCAAATGGCGGTGCTGTTTACACGAGTAGAACAACTCCTCCGGCGGCCATCATGGCACCATCTGGAATTCCGATAGCACCTTGGACTCTCATCGGAGATCGATTGTCGTCCGTTGATGCGGCCACTTCGACCAATGTCTTTTCGGCTCCCAGCGGGCGCGTGGACCTCAAGTTCGTGGTCACGAACGGAAAGCGGGCACCAATTCTGGTGCAGTCCACGGTCTATCTCAGGAAGGCTCCGACAGTGAGTTCACCATGTTTCTGATCGAGCGTATCCACGGACTCCGCCGCGAGCGCGGCAGCGCATTGGTCGGTGTAATCGGAGTTCTTGCAGTCGCCAGTATCGTCACTCTGACCGTAGGTACACTCACTGTGGGCGCCCTTACTTTCACTAACTCGACGAGGGCAGGGGTGCAGGCTCAGGCTGCCGCCGAATCGGGCGTGGACGTGGCCGCGGCAGCGCTCGCCGCGGGGAACTGCCAGCCGACCTTTGTTAGCGGCGGAGGGAGCATCCCGAAGTACTCCGTCGCCATCTACTTCACCAGAATCTCCACCGGTGAAGATTCGTACACGGGCTGTCCGTCTTTTGCCGACGTCGACCGCGTGAGGGTAGTCTCGACCGGTTCTGCGGTTGGGCCGGGGACGGTGAGCGCGAAGATTGAGGCAGTTTTCGCGTTTATACCGCTTCCCGTCCCACCCCCCATAACCGCCAGCGGCGGGGCAATCTACGCTTTCGCGCAGAACGATCCCACCATGAATAACTTGACAGTCACCCAAGGCTCTACTGTCCGACCGGTCATTCAATACCTGTCGGGCAGCATGACGTGCACGTCCCAATCGACGATCGACGGCGATGTCATCCTCGGCCAGGGCTCCGTCTCGTCCATGAGCCAGTGCACAGTCAATGGCGACCTCTGGGCCTCGGGCACGGTCGACATGCAGTCCGGGAAAGTCACCGGCAACGTGAACGCCTTGGGTGTACGCAGCGGGGTGTCGGTCACACTTTCAAGCTCGGCAAATGTGCTCGGTAACGTCTACGCGGCGGGTCCGGTGTTGATAGCAGGGGACGTCGGTGGAAATGTGGTTTCCGGGCCAGGGGTCGGCGGTTCCTCTTTTACGAACCAAGCGTCGATAGGTGGATCAGTTGTGGCCGCTGGCACCGTCTCGTATGCCAGCAGGGGCGACATCGTAGGAACAATTACTGAGAGTAAGTCGGGAATCGTTACTCCGACGATTCCGTTTGTGCCGGGCTGGGCCGATTATGTATATGACGCGGGCGCTTGGAAGACCGAAGCAGGCGTTCAGTATGTCGAGCGCACCATGTCGTCCTGCGGCGACCTGGCAGCTGAGTTGAACTCGGCTCAGAATTCACTCCTTCCGATCATCGTGGATACGCGCGTATGCGGGGGTTCGACGGACTTCTCTAGCATCAATCTTCAGCTCAAGAGCAATATGGTGCTGATCGCCAACGGCTTCAAGTTCCAGAACAACGACATTCAGTCATCGAGCATTGCAGAGAAACGCCTGTGGGTCATCACCCCAGATAGCCTCGTCGATTCGCTGCCAACATGCACAAGTGCTTCCGCGTCTTCCATCGGCACGCAGGTGGTGGTGGGGCCGCACGTCAGCGCGTTGGTCTACACGCCCTGTGATATCGACAACAAGGCGGATATTTGGCGTGGACAAATCTACGCGCGTTCGGTTAAGACCAGCGCGCCGTTCACGCTCATTTACCTTCCCTTGGGTGTCCCCGGCGTCAATCTCTCGTTGGGAACGCAGACGCCCAGCCTCCCGCCGGGTGCGGGTAACCTGGGAGATCGAATCTCCATCCGGGATCTGGCTGGCTAAGTTGACAGTCCTCGTTGGAATTTTCGGCGCATTAATCGGATCGTTTCTGAATGTGGTTGCATACCGCGTGCCGCTAAAGCTTTCGGTTACCTCCCCGCCGAGCGCCTGCACATCTTGTGGCGTCCGCATCAAGGGGTACGACAATATTCCAGTCCTGTCCTGGGTGTTCCTCCTTGGACGGTGTCGCAATTGCAGCTCTCGCATCTCAGCGCGATACCCAGCCGTCGAGCTGGGGACCGCCGTCTTTTTTGGGATAGTCACGTGGCGATTCCTTCCGAATAACGGAGTCCAAGCATCAGCTCTGCCGACGATCACTTCCACGTTCCTGCTCATTGCTTTCCTGTATCTCGTCTCTATCAGCGTTGTCCTCGCCTTGATCGACGCAGACACGCATACCTTGCCAAATCGCGTAATACTTCCTAGCTACCTCGTGGGAATCGGGTTTTTGGCCGCTGCCTCTATCTCTGTCGGTGATGTGAGTTCACTGCTACGCGCTGGCGCGGGCCTCTGCATCCTGTGGGCCTTTTACCTGGGCCTCGCGCTCCTTTACCCCGGAGGGATGGGCTTCGGAGACGTCAAACTCGCTGGTCTCCTCGGACTCTTTCTTGGCTACCTCGGCTGGGGAGAGCTCATAGTCGGGGGCTTTGCGGCATTCTTGCTGGGGGGCATCTACGGCGCTGGCCTCCTACTTGCGAAGCGCGCCAGTCGCAAGAGCGGGATTCCGTTCGGCCCATGGATGCTGGCTGGAGCCTGGGTCGGAATCCTTTTTGGGGATCAGTTATGGGAGGGCTACTTGTCTCTCCTCGGTGTGGCTTAGAAATGACAATCAGGTCGGTCAAAGGGAGCAGGATCCAGTGGCAACGAGCGTTGTAGGGATAGACATCGGCAGCGCCGCGCTTCGGGCCGTGGAATTGGCGGACCCAGCGAAGGCGAAGCCGACTCTACTGAGATACTTCGAGGTCCCCTTGCCCGACGGTGCCGTCAGCCGCGGCGAAGTCATGGAGCCGAACACCGTCGCGGGCGCCCTCAAGCAGTTGTGGTCTCAGGGTGGATTCAAGTCGAAGGACGTTGTGCTCGGGATGGGAAATCAACGGGTACTCGCCCGTGACCTGACCGTTCCGAAGATGTCACTCAAGCGCATCCGTGAGTCCTTGCCCTTCGAAGTGCAGGATATGTTGCCCGTTCCTGTCGCGGATGCGTTGCTCGATTTCTATCCCATCTCCGAGTCGACCGGGGAGAACGGGCCGGTTGTCAACGGTCTGCTCATTGCGGCCGTGAAAGAAGCAGTGTTGGGCAACGTCAAGGCCGCCCAGCTTGCCGGCCTGACGACAGTCGACGTCGACCTCATCCCCTTTGCTCTTAGCCGGGTGCTGGTGACCCGCCCACGCATCGCCGGTACGGTGGCACTCCTCGATCTGGGAGGAAACACCAGCAGCGTCGTGATCGTCAAGGATGGCGTTCCACAGTTCGTGAGGATCATTCCGACGGGCGGCAACGACCTCACGGAGGCTCTCCGCAACGGGCTCGCAGTGGACGCCGTGCAGGCTGAATCGATCAAACGGACCTGGGGGTTAGCGACAGGCGCCGTCCCAGCGGCGGACCAACCGGCAATCGAAATCATTTACCAGGTGACGAGCGAACTGCTTACGAGCCTCCGCAACACCATCAATTACTACGGGAATACCCGACCGACCGATCAGGTGCAGCGGATTCTGCTTAGCGGGGGAGGAGCGCTCCTGAGCGGCTTTTCGGCAGCCCTAGCGGAACTGACCCGCCTCGACGTTTCGATGGCGGACCCGTTCACGACAGTTTCCCTGGCTCGTACCGTTGACGAGGCGGCACTGCGAGGAAGCAGCTCAGCGTTCACTGTTGCTTTGGGCCTTGCCCTGGGGAGCGCGGCATGAGCGGCGACAAGAGCAAAGAGACACTGGTCATTGGCGGCGAACCGCGGGTCGACCTGCTTCCACTCGAGGTCCGGAAGGAACGCACAGCGAAGGTCATGCGCCGGCGCCTCGCTCTCGGCGTGGTGGGCGTGCTTGCTCTCGTGATCGCGGGCTCTGTCGCCGCAACGGCCATGTCCTTACAAGCTCAAACTCAGTTGGCAGATGAGCAGGCGCGTACGGTTGGCCTCCTGGCAGAGCAGTCCAAGTACATCAAGGTCAGGAACGTGCAAGACCAGGTCACTCTCGTGGAGGCGGCTCAGCAGGTCGGCGCTTCAACGGAAATCGACTGGAAGAAATACCTTGAGGACGTTCAGGCGACCCTGCCCCAGGGCGTGACGATTGACGCGATCACCGTCGATTCGGCCTCACCGCTCGCAATTTATGACCAGCCGACCCTGCCCCTCCAGGGTTCGCGAGTCGCAACTGTGAGCTTCACCGCGACAAGCGCGGTCCTTCCCGACGTGCCAACCTGGCTGAACGCGCTCGCGACGTTGCCCGGGTATGCCGACGCTCTTCCCAGCTCGGCCAACTTGGACGAGACAACCAAAACCTACAAAGTGAATATCACTATGCACATCAACGATGCCGCCTTCTCGAAGCGCTTCGCGACGGAAGGGAAATAGTCATGGACAAGAACCGGCTCTGGATCATCGGTTCCGCGCTGATGATGGTTCTTGTCGTTGCCCTCGGCTGGGTCGTTGGCATCCAGCCCCAGTTGGCTGCGATCTCGACTGCGAACGATCAGCGTGTCTCGGTCGAGCAGACGAATACGGGCCACCGGGCTTCGCTGGCCAAGCTCAAGGAAGATTTCAAGGGAATCGACGGTCTCGATCAGCAACTTGCGTCACTGAACAAGTCCGTTCCATCTGGCACCAATGCGCCTGACTACGTAGATCAGCTCGACGCTCTGGCGATCGCGAACCAGGTGACCCTCAAGGGCCTCACGATCGCCGATGCGGAGGCCTACACGCCCGTTGCGCCTGTCGCGCCCGCCGTGCCCGCGGCTGAAGCTGGATCACCAGCGCCCAGCCCGGCTCCAACAGCGACCCCGACCCCGACTGCCGCACCGGGATCCCCGCCCGTAACCAATGCCGGCATCACTGCAGCGAACTTCGCTTCGCTCTCGGTTCAGATCACCGTCTCCGGAACCTACAGCAACGTTCTCAAGTTCGTCAACGGGCTTCAGACGGGCGCTCGACTCTTTTTGGTGACTGGTCTGACCACGACCGCTGCGACGGGGAGTTCAGCGCCGGGAGGCACGGCGGCACCGCAGCCCGCTGCCGCACCTGGGAATGACGGGCTCGTCGATGGGTCGATCTCGGGCCTCATTTACTCGATCGTGGCTGCACCCGACCCGCTGGCAGCCACCGGAAAATAAGGCGCGTGCCCGGTCGAGCCTCCCTCACCCGGGGGACCCGCATTGCTAAGGTAGTGGCTGATCGACACGGCCAACCACTAGGAGCGCACCATGAGCGACACAACGTCCCCTGAGGGCAACCGCAAGCCCGACAACGAGCCTGACTCGGTCGATCACACCGACCACGCCGAGCGAACGGATGCCCCGGACTACACCGGCACCGGCTCCCACGCCGGCTCGGCCGACTACTCCGACGCAGCCCAGCCGACGGCGTCCTACCCCGCCCGGCCCGTTGGCGAGCCGATCTCCTACGACGCCCCCGCAGCACAGGATGCGCGCGAGCCGAACGAGCTCAGCGACGCACAGAAGCGCGAGGCCGACAAGCGCGACGCTTACGTGCCCGCCGCCACGGTAGCACCGACGCCGAACACGACCGCGGAGACCCAGCGCCTCGAGCCGGTCGCGAACCGGGGCGAGACCGCGAACGCGGCTTACGCGCCCGCGAACACGACCGTGACGCCGCCCGTCTACATCCAGGCTCCCACCGCCCCGAAATACAAGAGTAACCGCGGCGTCGGCCTGTTGATCGCGCTGCTCTCCACCGGCATCTTCGCCGTTCTGTACTCGCTGATCGCGTTCGCGCTCTCGGGCATCGGCAGCCTTTCCCTCTCCGATACCGCGGCGAAGTTCACCGACTTCATCGTGCTGCCGATCTTCTACGTGCCGGTCATCTTCTTCTTCGTGGCTTTCGCGCTGCTGGTGCTGTTGGTCAACCGCGGCGGCTGGTGGGCCTACGTGCTCTTCGGCTTCCTGGTGGCCGTCGTCGTCTACTTCTCCTACATCGGCGCAGCGCTGTTGAGCGTGCAGGCCTGGCTCTTCACCCCCGACGAGGCCGCGCGCTTCATCAGCCAGCAGTGGCTGAACCCGGGCGCCATCGCCGCCGCCGTCGTCGCCCGCGAGGTGCCGATCTGGGCCGGCGCCTGGATCGCCCGCCACGGCCGCGGCGTCACCACGCGCAACGCCACCACCAAGGCAGAGTACGACCGCGTTCTCGCCGAGGGGCCGCAGGGCATCCGTTCCAACTAACCAACGCTTCGCACTGTGCGGCGCTCCTCCGTCAGGGGGAGCGCCGTTCGTCTTGCCAGGCAGTGTCAGCCGGCAGCGGGGAAGGGCTTGTAGGGGCGTCGCCCTTCCGCCACGTCCCGGTTCAGCTGCAGCAGACGCTCCAGAATTCCGGCCGGATCGGCCGCGATCGACGGATCCCAGCCATACGCGTCGGCCACCGCCTCGTCGAGGCGTCGGTGCAACTTCGCGAGATCCGGGTTGGCCTCGGGCCAGCCCGGGCCGTAGAGCCTGCTCAGGCCGACCTCGCGTTCCCGGCAGAGCTCACTCCGCCTCCGGTAGAGAGCAACGCAGGCTGCGGCGACGGCGGCCCGGTGGCTGGCATCGACCGGATCCGGCCAGGGGAACGTCGCGAGTGCCGCCGTCGGCGTGTTGCGCAGGTCGCCCTCCAGCGTGCCGGCCCGGGCCCAGGTGTCGTAGGCGCCCGAGAGCAGAATGCCCATGCTGTAGTCGTCGTCCCCGGCGAAGATCATGGTCGAGTTGCTGGCCACGATCCACGGATGCGCCCACGCCACGATCATCCGCTTGCCGAGTGATCCGAGCACCGCGTACCGTTTCAGCGGCTCGAGCGCGGCCCGCATGGGCAGCCGGGGCCGGCCGAAAAGCCACCAGCGGGTGCGGAAGGTCTCATCCGCGTTGGTGTCGCGCTCGGGTTTCACCCGATCCTGAACGATCTCGAGCGCGCGCGGATAGCGCCCCGCCTCGTCCAATTCCCGCTGGCCGAAGTCGATGATCCAGCGACCCGACTGTTGGCGGGGGTCGTCGGCCAGGTCTTCGCTGGTCAGGTAGGGCCGCACCACGTCGGAATACGGAATGGACCAATCGTTCAGGACCGCCTTGGCCTCCTCGCGTTCGAGGATGAATCCCTTTCCGACCGGAGTCGGGCTCTGGAAGAACTTGCCGCGGTTGGCGGGCAGGGCGACGGGACGCCACTCCGGCTCGGGCTCGGGCGCCAGCGTGACCGGCGTCGGATCCACGGGCATCGGTTCGACCGGCGCCGGATCGGGCCGCTTGAGATGCTTGCCGACGAGAGCGTTCGCGGCCCGGTGCTTCAACGCCTCAGACTCGGCATCGCCGGCCGTCTCAGCGGGCACCAGCAGATGGCGCGGTGCTGCGTCGGGCGTTTGAGGCTTGGCGATGGTCGGAGGCTGGACGATGGCAATCGTCGCGGGCGACGGTTCATCGGTGCTGAGCAGGGCTTTCGCTCGACGGAACAGATTCACGTCTTGTTCTCCGCCCGCCCCAGGGGCAACCGCAAAGACCGCGGTGCCATCACGGAAAGACTACGCCGCGGGAACAGTGCGCGTCTGCACCCACAAAGGGCGACGGTGCCGTGTCGACCCCGCTAAACTCGCACAAGGCGCAGGCAGGGGGAGCAATGCGGGATTACCAGAAGTATGCGACGATCGTCGCGGTCTTCGCTGCGGTGCTCTACGTCGCTCTGGTCGTCGCCGCGTTCGGCATGATCAGCCTGCTCACCAACCGCGACGTCATCACCGACCCGAATGCCGGGCTTCTCGTCGGCCCCAGCATGACCGCCGCCGCCTCGCTCGTGGTATTCCTCCTGATGCTCCTGCTCGGCCTCCGCAGCCGGCCCGAGAACCAGCGCATCGCCGTCGGCCACTCCCTCGGCACCGGGCTCGCCGCGTTCGGCGCCTTCGTGCTCGTCGGCACCATTCTCTTCGCCCTAAACGCCGGGCTTCCGGCCGACAGCATCGCCTTCGCGGGCTCCGTGTTGCTCGGCCCGTTCGCGGCGACCGCCGGCATCCTCGGATTCATCGTCACTCTGGTCTATTCGATGGTCCTGGCCTCACGGATGCCCGAACGCGGCCGCCCGCTGTGGCCGTGGGAGCGCCGCGATGACTGAATCCGCACCGGGGGGATGCGAATCGTGAGCGTCACCCTCGACGTTGAAACCACGGATGCCGTCGGGCGGAGGGCCGACGGACGTCCCGACCACGAGTACGCGGCCGCCCTCGGGCTGATCCCCGCGTCTCCGATGCGCCGGTCCCTCGCGTTCGCCATCGACTTCGCCATCTGGCTCGTCCTCTTCGTTCCGGGCGTGCTGGCCACGGTTCCGGTCTGGAGCCGGCTGCCCCTGGGCCTGACCACATACTGGCTCGGGGACCATCCGGCCTTCGGCGCCGCCGCCGTCGGGTTCGGGGTCAGCCAGGTGCTGGTGCTGGCCTTCGTCCTGGTGCAGCTCATCCTGCACGGCAGAAAAGGCATCACCGTCGGCAAGGCCATCTTCGGCCTCCGCTCGGTCAGCGTCGTCGGCTTCGGCCGCCCCGGTTTCTGGCGCATCGTGCTGCGCGCCGCCGTCTTCCTGGCCGGCGCCCTCGTGATCCCGGTGCTCGGTGCCGTGCCGCTCCTGATTTCCCCGCTCTGGGACACGGAGCGCCGCGGCCGGGGCTGGCTCGACGTCATCGGCGGCATCTGGCTCCTCGACGTGCGCGCGGGCCTCGACCCGGTCAACACCAAGCAACTGCGCCACGCCCGCAAGGCCGTCACCGCCGCTCCGGCCGCGGCACACACACGGATGCCCTCACTCGCCACCCGCACGGACGACACTGAGGGCGCCGCTGAGGCCTTCGTCCCCGGCCAGCGCTCCCGGTCGGGAGTCGTCGCGGGGCCCGTCGCCGAGCCGTCCGCTCCCGTGGCGTCCGCCCCCGGCGCGCCCGCTCCAGCGGCCGCCGCCCCGATCGGCCTGGCCCC
>NZ_SOGW01000027.1:0-64779 GCF_004403075.1 Cryobacterium sp. TMT2-10
GAGGCCGTCCCTGAGCAGGCCGAACCCGACGGTGCTGCGCGGCTCGGCGACGTCTTCGTTCGGGGCGGTGCCGTCGGGGTCGAGGCGCGCCTGCCACTGAACGGCCATGCCCCGGATCAGGTCCGCGGGGAACGCGAACCCCTCCCCCGGCAGCCCCGCTGTTTCTTCGGTGATGGCACCGGTAGCGGCGGCGACCAGCGCACGTTCCGCGGTCAGGAGGTCGTCCGGGGCGACGCTCGGGCTGACCTTGTCGAGGGCCGTGACGATGGCCTCGGCCGCGTCGACACCCAGGTCGCCCGCGGTCAGTCCCGCGGCGACGGTCGGGTAGTACGGGGGCAGCATGCTGGTGCCGGCCCGGCGATNCGCCGTTGCTGGCCCCCTGCTTCCAGGCCAGGGAGTCGTGGCCGAGGATGCTGCGGGAGCGGTCCGCGACATCCGTCGCCGTGGCCACCCTGGCCGCGTCGACCCGGCGGCCGAGCTGCTCCACCGCGCCAAGGACGGCCAGGGCGCCCGTGTCAGTGAGTAGCGATAACGTGATGTCGTCAAGGACAGTGGCGAGGGCCAAGGCGACTTGCCGGATCAGCTGCGCAGGTGAATCTGCCGCCTCTGCCGGGGCGGCCGGTGACTGCGGTGCGGATGCTCCTGCCATGCCCCGATTTTAGCAAAAAGCGTACGTGGTGTCGAGACTATCTCAACTATTTACCAAAGTATTTCGCAGATAGTTACGAATGAGGCTGGTGTTACTCGTGGGATTCCCCGGTCGGTGAGGCGCCGCAAAACCGGGCCCGACAGCCCGCCGAGCCGTGAGTTCGGACCCTCTCCGGGCGCGAAAAAGGGGCGCAACTCACGGCTCGGCGGCGAAAGGCCGAGCCGAGAAGAGGTGGCGCGAGGAGAGCCCTAGGCGGGCGGGTAGAGAAACTTCGGGACCTCGCTGGCCGACACCGTGCGCGTGTGGTAGGCGTGGCTGCCCATCCAGTTGTACTCCTCGAGCACGACGGAACCGTTGGCGTTGATCGACTGCACATAGGCGACGTGGTTGTACGTGAACCAGGCGACCGCACCGACGACGGGGGTCTTGCCGGTGGCCCAGCCATGGTTCGACCAGGCGCTGGACCAGCTGCTCGCGTCACCGCCGCCGGGCGTCAGGGAGCCCCAGGTCCAGGCCCACGGCGCGCTGGTCGCGCCGGCATCCCGGTTGAGACGCCAGGCCACGAAGTCCACGCATTCGCGGTAGTAATAGCCGAGGGGTGACAGTCCGCCACCCTGGGTGTCGGGTGCCTGGTCGAACCAGGGGTAGTCGTCGCCTTCCGTCCGCACGCCGTACACCGCGAAGTTGGCCGCAACCGACTTGGCCGCATCCGCGGCCTTCTGGGCGGACAGGGCTTCGGCCGCCCGATCGGCGAGTTCTTCCGTCGAGGTGGCGGTGAAGCTGTCCCGGGCGACCGTGACCGCGACCGCACTAGCGTCCACGGTGACGCCCTGGGCGTCCTGGGTTGCCCGCGCATGAGCGGAGGCGATGCTGCTGCCCTCGCCTGTTCCGGGAGAGAAGGCGTAGGCGGGCAGTCCCGCGGTGAGGAACAGTCCGGGGATCGCCAGCAGCGTCACGGCGATCCTCAGCGGGCTGCGGCGGTGCGACGCGCGCGCTGGCCGGGTGGGTGCCTTCGCGGCGGGAGGCGGGGATTTCGGCTGACGAAGACGGGGCTGGGACACGATCGCGGCCACATCCGCCCCGGGAGACGACACCGACAACAGAGGATCCGTGGCCGGGACAGGGATGGGAACAGGAGCGCCACCAACGGCAACGGCCGCGTCTGCCTCGGCCGCCGCAGCCTCGCGCCGTGCGCGGAATTCCCGGCGTGAGAGCACGGGAACGGGGTTCGCTGAAGGACCAGGACTGCCGGGTACGCCGGGATGGGGCAAAAGATGATCCTCTACAGGGCCGAAGTCGAGGTCGGCACTCCACCACACTAGGGGAACGGGGCCGAGAAGTCACCCTGCGGCGTTACATCACCGTTACATTCGAGATTCAAGCTTCGGCAATCGGCGATCGTTCGGCCGTCACGCTGCAGGCGCGAGGTACTCGTCCCACTGCGGCAACGGCCGCTCCGCGCCGCGCACCACCCAGGTCGTGCCCAGCGGCATCCGCGGGGCGAACAGGAGTTTCCAGCCCATCTCGCCCGGGGTGCGGTCGCTTTTGAGGTTGTTGCAGCGCAGGCAGCAGGCCACCAGGTTGTCCCAGCTGTCACGGCCTCCGCGCGAGCGGGGCTGCACATGATCGATCGTGCTGGCCGTCTTCCCGCAGTAACCGCAGCGGTGGTCATCCCGGCGCAGCACGCCGCGGCGACTGACCGGCACGGCCCTGGACCGCGGGATGCGGACGTAACGGGTGAGCAGGATGACGCTGGGCCGCTCCCAGGTGCCGGAGGCCGCGCAGACCGGATGCCCCTCCTCGGCCTGCACGATCGTGGCCTTCTGATTCATCACCAGCACGAGCGCCCTTTTGAATGACACCACGGCAAGGGGCTCGTACCCCGCGTTGAGGACCAGTGTTCGCATGCGTTCCCTTTCGAAAAGGGCTGGACGGCTTCCAGCCATTCGAACTGTCTTCTGTCAGCGAGAAGGGAGCGAGCAGATACACAAAAGGGGCGTCGTCACTCGGACGGCGCCCCGCAGGCAGCGGCGTGTCCGGGACACGCGCAACTCAGTGTTGTGTGACTGATCTGCCGCGGCGCGAAGCGGCAGCGCAGATCCATGGTGTGAATCGTGCGCCGCTCACGCATTGGCTCTCCCGACAACTCGCAGAACATCAGAGCATCAGGTTAACTCACATTCGGCACAGCCCGATAGGGTGCTGCGCCGAATGTGCGAGGTGTTACGGAACGTTCACCTGCGCTCAGATGCCGAGCCGCACGATGTAGTACGAGCTGGTCCAGATCGGCTGCACGCGCACCGACGCGCCCTCATAGGGCGCGTGCAGGATGTTGCCGTTGCCGGCGTAGAACCCGTCGTGGCCGTCCATGATAACCAAGTCTCCCGGCTGGGCCTCGGCCAGGGAGATCCGAGTTCCGACGGCGCCCTGCCCGGTGGAGGAGTGCGGCAGGGACACGCCGAACTGCGCGTAGACATACATGACGAACCCGGAGCAGTCGAAACCGGCCGGTGTCGCCCCGCCGAAGACATAGGGAACGCCCTGGTACTGCGAGGCGACGCCGTAGACGGATGCGAGATCGAAGCTCGGGTGCGCCGGGGCCGCAAGATAGTCGGCGGTCGAGGGCCCGGTATAAGAGGCCGCGTAGGTCGTCATGGCCGCGGCGGCTGCCTGACGGCTAGCCTCTGCCGCTGCGGCGGCCGCAGCGGCATCCGCGACGGCCTTCGTGGCCGCCTTCGAAGCCGCCAGCTCCTCGGTGCTGGTGGCCGAGAAACCGTCGCGAGCCACGGTGATCGTGTTGGCCTGGTCCGTGACTTCCACGGATTGGGCGCCGGACTTCGTCAGCTCGGTCGCGGCACTCGCCCCGAACTGGTCGCCCTCCGATGCCGGCGCGAACGCGTAGGCGGGGAGGGCCATGGTCGCGACCAAACCGCTGGCCAAGGTCATGAAGATGATGTTCGCCACCGCGCCCCGGCGGCGGGAACGCGATTTTGGACGGGGAGCGGGAGGCTGGTAGAGGCCGAGCTCCGAGTGGACCCTGTCGATGGTGCCGGACGTCGAGTTTCGGGCTCGACGCAATGATTTATTACCTAATGCAGCCAAAGTGTTTACCTCCGGCGCCTCGACAACACTAGGTAGTTGCCCCATCCAATGCGCTGGGCGCGTGTGAGTACCGAGGCAAGAGATGGGAGAGAAAGGCGTCTTGATCCGGGCCCGTCGACCGGAAGTTGGCCTGTGGGACGCCTCCAAGCTACGTGACGTTCATCCGTTTGTCACTCAATCCGGGATATTTCTAACAAATTGGTAACAGAATCAGGCGGATTCGCAGCATCCAGCGCGGCGGAATCGAGCCGGAAAGCGGCAGTGATGGGCTACGCGCCGGCCACCGGAGTGGTCACGAAGATGTGGCTCGCGACCTCGTTCGGCAGTTCCAGGCCGTCGCCGAAGCCGTCGACCGTGACGAGAACGTACGATCCGACGGCGGAGAAGACCCCCAACGCGCCGGGCATGATCCCGGAGTTCTTCAGTTGCGCCAGGAGTACCGGATCGACCTGCACGGGCTCGCCGAGCCGGCGCACCACGGCGGTCACCGGTTCGGAGGAACGCGAGACCACGTCGACCAGGTTCGTCACGCCGGCCATGAACGCGACGGCCGGGGAATCGCCCAGCTCATCGAGTCCGGGAATCGGGTTGCCGTACGGGGATTCGGTGGGGTGACCGAGGATTTCAAGGATCTTGCGCTCGACCTGCTCGCTCATCACGTGTTCCCAGCGACAGGCTTCGTCGTGAACGAACTCCCATTCGAGACCGATCACGTCGCTCAGGAGTCGCTCGGCGAGACGGTGCTTGCGCATCACGTGCACGGCCTTGCGCCGCCCGTCGACGGTGAGCTCGAGGTGCCGGTCGCCGGACACCACGACGAGGCCGTCGCGCTCCATCCGGGCCACGGTCTGGGACACGGTGGGACCGGATTGACCGAGGCGTTCGGAGATGCGGGCACGAAGAGGAACGATGTCCTCCTCCTCGAGATCGAGGATCGTGCGGAGGTACATTTCGGTGGTGTCGATGAGATCTGCCATACCGAGCCTTCCTGTCAGCCTCCGTCAATGGCCAACCTTATCGTCCGGTCGACGACGGATAGAATCGTGGCCATGTCGACACTGAAAATTCCCTCCGAACTTCTGCCCGTTGATGGGCGATTTGGCTGTGGCCCGTCCAAAGTCCGCCAGGAGCAACTCGATTATCTAGCAAAGGTCGGCGCGGGTGTCATCGGCACCTCTCACCGTCAGGCTCCCGTTAAAAACCTCGTCGGGCGCGTGCGTTCCGGCCTCTCGGAGCTGCTGCGCGCTCCGGACGGTTATGAAGTTATTCTCGGCAACGGCGGGTCCACCGCGTTCTGGGATGCCGCTGCTTTCTCCCTTATTTCCGAGCGCAGCCAGAACCTCGTCTTCGGCGAGTTCGGCGGCAAGTTCGCCGCCGCAGCCGCCGCCCCCTTCCTTACCGCCCCCGATGTGATCAAGGCGCCGGCCGGCTCCCGGAGCGAGTTCGTACCGACCGAAGGCGTGGACGTCTACGCCTGGCCGCAGAACGAAACCTCGACCGGCGTGATGGCCCCGGTGACCCGCGTGGTCGCCGACCCCGGCGCCCTGACCGTGATCGACGCCACCAGCGCCGCCGCCGGGATCGACTACGAAGCAGACCAGGCGGATGCCTACTACTTCGCTCCCCAGAAGAACCTCGCTGCAGACGGCGGCCTGTGGATGGCCCTCTTCTCCCCCGCAGCGATCGAGCGGGTCGAACGGATCGCCGCCAGCGGGCGGTACATCCCGGAGTTCCTCAGTCTGAAGAACGCGATCGACAACTCGCGCCTGAACCAGACGCTGAACACGCCGGCCGTGGCCACCCTCCTGCTGATCGAGAACCAGCTCGACTGGATCAACGGCAACGGCGGACTGGCGTGGGCTTCCGCGCGCACCCGTGAGTCGTCATCCGTTCTCTACGACTGGGCCGAGAGCGTCTCCTACGCGACGCCGTATGTCACCGACCCGACGCACCGGTCGCAGGTCGTCGCGACGATCGACTTCGACGACTCGATCGACGCCGCAGCGATCGCCAAGACGCTGCGCGCCAACGGGATCTCCGACACCGAGCCCTACCGCAAGCTCGGGCGCAACCAGTTGCGCGTCGCCACATTCACCGCGATCGAGCCCTCCGACGTGCGTCAGCTCGTCAAGTCGATCGAGTTCGTTGTGCAGAACCTGGGTCAGTAGTCCCGGCATGCGGATCTGGCTGAAGGACAGTGAACGACGGCCCGATCCGCTGCCTGCCCGAACGGATGCCCGCAAGGCTTTCCTTGCGGGCTCCGCAGGCTGGCTCCTCGCCGTCGCCCTGGCGTTCGTGTTCCGTGCGGAGCTAGTGGCGGCCGGGCTCGGCTGGTGGCTCTGGTGCGCCGTCATCGGCCTCGGCCTCGGCCTCGCCGGACTCGTCTGGGTTCAGGTGCGGCGCCGCTAGGCCCTCACCGAAGTCGATCCCGTCCAGGACATCCTCGCCGCGGTCTTCTTCGTCGTCTTCCTCATCGTCGAGGTCGTCCTCGTCGGACTCGTCTTCGTCTTCGTCGAGGTCGTCTTCGTCCTCGTCGTCCAGGTCGAGCGTCTCGGCCGCGGCCACGGCAGCGGCGAGTTCCTGAGCCGTGCGGTAGTCGGCGAGCCGGTCAGACCACGGCACCCACTCCGGCGCGATCAGCGCGTCGTCGCCCGGCGTGAGCTCGGCTTCGAGAACGCTGGGCTCCGAGTCCTCGTCCACACGGGAGAGACTGACCGTCCAGCGCCAGCCCGGGTAGCCGGGCAGGTTGCAGTCGAACAGCAGCGACAGGACGTGTTCGCCCTCGACGATGTGGCCGAGCGGTTCGCCGACGGTATCGGCCGGGGTGATCTCGAGGAGCGCGGCGCGGGCCTGGTCGACGGCGGCCAGGAGCCGAGCGTCAGCGACGGCCTCAGGCATCGAGTTCCTCCGCGACCTTGCGCAGCATGGCGGCGATCTTGTGGCTGTGCGCGCTGTCCGGGTAGCGGCCGCGTCGCAGGCTGGCGCCGATGCCGTCGAGCAGCTTCACCAGGTCTTCGATGATGATGTTCATGTCGTCAGCCGGCTTGCGGCTGAGCTTGGCCAGGCTCGGCGGGGCCTCGATGATCCGAACCGACAGGGCCTGCGCTCCGCGCTTGCCGTCGGCGATCCCGAATTCGAGCTTGGTTCCTGCCTTGACCGTTACTCCGGCGGGCAGCGCAGAAGCGTGGAGGAAGACCTCGTGGCCTTCATCAGAGGTGATGAAGCCGAAACCCTTCTCCTCGTCGTAGAACTTGACCTTGCCGGTGGGCATCTGGACCTCGCTGGATTCCGGGCGCGCGGGATGCGCGCCGACCGCACCCAGCATATTCGGTTGCGCCGGTCCCTGCCCGTATCCTTGGGACTGTGACCAATCAAACTCCACAAGCCGCCAGCCGGCTCGAACGCATCCTTGCTTACATGGTTGCGGGTGTGGTGGGTCTGTCCATCCTCGCTTTCCTTGCCGTCATCATCGGCACCGCAGTCGGGGCTGGAGCGAACAACGGATTCGGCCAGGGGGTCTGGCCGTTGATACTCGCCTTGCCGCTTTTCGGCTTGCCAATCGGGTTCGTCCTGATCATCGCCCTGATGGTGATGACCGGACTGCGCCGCGCACGCGAGGCACGACAGAACAAGGAGTAGCCATGCTCACGCTCGCTTCACGCCTTCGCGCACTGGATGACGCAACGCTGCGCCGCACTCTGGCCGTCCGCAATGTCTCAGCCGTCGGCATCCGCGACTTCTTCGACCTCGCCGAGGCGCTGCTCGATCCGGACGCGATCCAACGCGTGCTGACCCGGCTCGACCGGGCCACGCTCTCCGTGCTCACGGTGGCCGGCGAGCTGGCCACCGAGGGCCAATCGGCGGCGACGGATGCCGACGCGGCACCCCCGAGCACCGCCCCGACCCTGGCCCGGCTGGCCGAACGGCTCGGGGCGCTGTCCGGATCACCCGTCGCCGTGACGGAGGTCGCGGCTCGCGCCGCCGAGCTCGACGCGCTGATGCTCGCGCGCCTGGACGGTCACCGGTTCAGCCCCTACGACGCGGTCCACGACCAGCTGCTCACCTGGCCGGAGCTGGGGCTGCCGACGGCCGTGCAGCTGGCCGGCGTCCCGGCGCCCGCCGCGCTGGCCGGCGTCGCCACCACCGACCGGTTCACCGACCGCCTCGCCGCCGAGCGCGCCTTCGGCGCCGTGTCATCCGTCGCCGAGCTCGTCACCGAGCTGGCCCGCGAACCGGCCAGGGAACTCAGCCGGGGCGGCCTCGGCTTGCCCGACACCAAGCGGCTCGCCGCGGTGATGGGCGTCGAGCTCGAGGCCGTCCCCTCGTTCGTGGCCACGGCGGCCCGGGCCGAACTGATCGCGCACTCCGACGGCTACTGGAACGAGACCGAGGCCGGCGAGGCCTGGCTGCTCGAGGGCACCGCCCGCCGCTGGGCGGTGCTCGCCGACGCCTGGCACGCCGCGCTGCCGGCGGATGTGCGCGGCATCCTCGCCCACCGCCCCGGCGTCTCCTGGGGCGACGTCCTGCGCGGCTTCGTGGTCTGGCTCTACCCGGCCGGCGGCCAGTGGATGGACGACCGGGTGACCGAGTTCGCCGAGGACGCGGAACTGCTCGGCATCACGGCCAACCAGACCACGAGCCCGGCCGGAGCCCAGGTGCTCGCGGGAGACCTGGAGGCGGCCACCCTGACGATGGCGGCTTCCCTGCCAGCCACCGGCGGCGCCGTCTACCTGCAGCACGACTTGTCGATCGTGTCCCCCGGGCCGCTCGCCCCCTCGATCGACACCCGGCTCCGTGGCCTCGCCGACGTGGAAAGCCGGGAGCTTGCCCTCAGCTACCGCATCACCGCGAACTCCGTCAACCGCGCCCTCGCGGCCGGGGAGACCGCCGAATCGCTGCTGGAGTTCCTGCGCGCCGTCTCGCTGACCGGCATCCCGCAACCCGTGGACTACCTGATCCGTGAATCGGCCGCCCGGTACGGCCGGGTCAGGGTCGGGGCCGCCCGCCCGGACGAGGCGCCGTTCCTGAGCTATGTGGTCTCGGACGACACCGCGCTGCTCGGCACCATCGCGGTCGACCAGACCCTGGCATCCCTGGGGCTCGTCCCCGCCGCCGAGACGCGGTTGACCAGCCGGTTCGCCTCGGATGTGGTCTTCTGGGCGCTCACCGACGCGCGTTATCCCGTCGCCGCCGAAGACGCCACACACGAGATCGTGCACCTGCGCCGTCACCAGCTGGCCCGGATCGTGCCGGTCCCCAATACGGATCCCACGATCGCGCTGGTCGAGAAGCTGCGGGCCGCCGACGGCGGTGAGGGCCAGGCTGCGGATGCCTGGCTCGCCCGGCAGCTCGACGCCGCGATCAAGTCGAAGCAGACCGTCGTCGTCAGCATCGCCATGCCCGGCGGCGTCGTGGTCGACTACCTGCTGGAGCCGGCGAGCGTGGGCGGCGGACGCTTCCGCGCCCGGGACCGTCGCGCCGACATCGAGCGCACCCTTCCCTTGTCCAGCATCATCAGCATCACGCCGGCCCCGTAAAGGGTGCAAGCCGCGGGGCCGAGCGGGCGTAGGATTGACGGCTATGTCTGATGGCCCTCTGATCGTCCAAAGTGACCGCACGGTTTTGCTCGAAGTGGCGCACCCTTTCGCCGAGGATGCGCGCCATGATCTGGCCGTATTCGCCGAGCTGGAGCGCGCTCCCGAGCACATCCACACCTACCGGATCACCCGGCTCGGGCTGTGGAATGCGCGGGCCGCCGGGCATGACGCCTCCGACATGCTGGCCACGCTCGAGAAGTACTCCAAGTTCGCCATCCCGCAGACCGTCAGCGTGGACATCACGGAGACCGTCGGCCGGTACGGACGTCTCGTGATCGAGCGCGACGCCGAGGGCCGGCTCATCCTGCAGAGCAACGACGAAGCCGTGCTCACCGAGGTGGCCGGCGCCAAGCGCATCGCGCCCCTGCTGATCGGGCGCCCCTCCCCCGACTCGTTCCTGGTCGAGGCGTGGGCCCGCGGGCAGCTCAAGCAGGAGCTGGTCAAACTGGGCTGGCCGGCCGAGGACCTCGCCGGGTACACGCCCGGCACGCCGCATCCGATCGCCCTGCTCGAAAACGGCTGGGCGCTGCGCGACTACCAGAACAAGGCCGTCGCCAGCTTCTTCGACGGCGGCTCCGGCGTCGTCGTGCTGCCCTGCGGCGCCGGGAAAACCCTGGTCGGAGCCGGGGCCATGGCCACCGCGAAGACCAACACGCTCATCCTCGTCACGAACACCGTCTCGGCCAGGCAGTGGCGCGACGAGCTGCTCAAGCGCACCACCCTGACGGCCGACGAGATCGGCGAGTACTCCGGCCAGGTCAAGGAGGTCAAGCCCGTCACGATCGCGACCTACCAGATCCTCACCGCCAAGCGGAAGGGTGAGTACGCCCACCTCGAGCTGCTCGACGCGATGGACTGGGGACTCGTGGTCTACGACGAGGTGCATCTTCTGCCCGCCCCGGTGTTCAAGCTCACCGCCGAGCTGCAGGCGCGCCGCCGCCTCGGCCTGACGGCCACCCTCGTTCGTGAGGACGGCCGCGAGGGCGACGTGTTCAGCCTGATCGGGCCCAAGCGATTCGACGCCCCGTGGAAGGAAATCGAAGCCCAGGGCTTCATCTCCCCCGCCTCCTGCTACGAGGTGCGGATCGACCTGCCCCAGTCCGAACGGTTGAGCTATGCGGCGGCCGCCGACGACGAGCGGTACCGGATGGCCGCCACCGCGCCGGCCAAGCTGGACGTGGTCAAGCGGCTGGTCGCCAAGCACCCGGGCGAACGCATCCTGGTCATCGGCCAGTACCTGGACCAGATCGACGAGCTCGCCGAGGCCCTGAACGCGCCCAAGCTCACCGGCGCGACCCCCGTCGACGAGCGTGAGCGCCTGTACCAGGCCTTCCGGGTCGGCGAGGAGAACCTGCTCGTGGTCTCCAAGGTCGCTAACTTTTCGGTCGACCTGCCCGAGGCGACCGTGGCCATCCAGGTCTCCGGTTCCTTCGGCTCACGCCAGGAAGAGGCGCAGCGCCTCGGACGCCTGCTCCGCCCGAAGGAATCCGGCCTCTCCGCGAACTTCTACACCCTGGTCGCCCGCGACACGGTCGACCAGGACTTCGCCCAGAACCGCCAGCGCTTCCTGGCCGAGCAGGGTTACAGCTACACGATCCTCGACTCGCAGAACCTCGACGCGCAGACCGTCACCGCCTGACCCGTCCCTCCGCCTCGCCGCCGAGCCGTGAGTTCGGCCCCGTTTCCCGGCCGGAATGGGGGCGCAACTCACGGTTCGGCGGAGTCGTCAGGTCTCCTCGGCCTCCTCGGACTCCTCGCGGCGGCCATAGCGCAGGAAGAGCATATCGCCCGCGGTGAGCACCTGCAGCAACGCCATCCGCCGGGTGGCGGCCGTGCCGCTCCGGGCGATCCGGCCCGCGCCGCCGGCCTCGAGCACGGGGCTGATCGTCAGGCACAGCTCGTCGACGCAGTCCGCCTCGATCAGGGCGCCGAACAGGTGCGGCCCGCCCTCGCAGAGCACCTGGCTCAGGCCCCGGGCGGCGAGGGCGTCGACCATCCGTCGCGGGTCGACGGCGTCCTCGCCGCAGATCAGGATGTCGGCGACCTCCGCGAGGTCCCGGCGACGCTTGGCCGAGGATGCCGCGTGCGTCACGACGAGTGGCCGCACCAGCGCCTCGGTGAACACGGCATGCCCGGGGTCGATGTCCAGCCGCGACGACACGATCGCGACCGGCAGCTGCGCCGGAAGCCCTCGCGCGGTGCGCCACGCGGCATCCGCGGGGTCCAGACGGATGCCGCCGTACCCCTCGCCCCGCACCGTGCCCGCTCCGACGACGATCACGTCGGAGAGCAGACGCAGCGTATCGAAGACGAGTTTGTCGTCGTCATTGTTCAGCCCACCGCTCAGGCCGTCGTGCGTGGCGGCCCCGTCGAGGCTGGAGATGAAATTCACCCGCAGCCTCGGAACCGTGCGATCGGCCACCGCGTACCGCGTGATGAGGTCGCCCTGCGCCAGCATCGGTCAGACCAGGTTGTGGCGCACGGAGGCGGGTTCGCGGAAGCCCATGATCGTCTCGGTCATCCGCACGGCATCGACGGCCGCGGTGACGTTGTGCATCCGCACGATCCGGGCACCCTGCAGGATGCAGTAGACGGCGGCTGCGAGCGAACCTTCCACCCGCGCTCCCCGCTCCCGGTCGAGCGTCTCCCCGATGAAGTCCTTGTTCGACACCGCCACCAGGGTCGGATACCCGAGCGCGGCGATTTCGCCGAGCCGCCGGGTGAGTTCGAGCGAGTGGTAGGTGTTCTTGTTCAGGTCGTGACCGGGGTCGACGACGATCCGATCGGCGGGCACGCCCCGGCTGAGAGCGAGTTCGACCCGTTCGCGCAGGAAGGCCGCGACCTCCTCGACGACGTCGCCGTAGGTGGGCATCGGCCAGGGGGTGCGCGGCGGGGCGAGGCTGTGGGTGATCACGAGCGTCGCGTCGCTGTCCGCGACCACATCGGCCATGGCCGGGTCGTGCACGCCCGTGGTGTCGTTGATCACGTGCGCACCGGCCGCCAATGCGGCGCGGGCCACCGCGGGATGGAAAGTGTCGACCGAGATGACGACCCCGAAGCCGCGCAGCGCCTCGACCACGGGGACGACCCGATCGATCTCCTCCTGAACCGGGATCATTGGACCCGGCGCGAATTTCACCCCGCCGATGTCCACCCAGTCGGCTCCATCGTCGATCGCCTGCCGGGCGGCCTGCACGGCCTGGTCGAGCGCGAATGTCGCGCCGCGGTCGTAGAACGAGTCGGGCGTGCGGTTGACGATGGCCATCACGACCACCTCGCGGGAGAAATCGAACACTCGGCCGCCGATCAGTCGGCGAGGATGGATCACCTCCGGACGCAGCGGCGCCAGTCGGGTGTTGGCGTTGTCCACGTCAGGTCCTCCATTCCGATGCTCCGACGAGCAGGTCGTCGAGTGCAACTCTTTCATCCGCAAGCCGGGCCGGGTCGACCCGCACCCTCAAACTGATGAATCGTTGCACGGTCTCGTTGACGTCCCACACGTTCACGTTCATCCCGGCGACGACCAAGCCCTCGGCCACCCAGAAGGCGATGAACTTCCGGGCCGCCCGGTCGCCGCGGAACACGACCACCGCGTCCCGCGCCAGCGGGCCGTATCCCGAGTATTCCATCCCCAGGTCGAACTGGTCGGTATAGAAGTACGGAATCTGGTCGTAGCTGACCGCCTGATCGAGCATGGACCGGCCGGCAGCGGCGCCGGCGCGCTCCGCATTGTCCCAGTGTTCAACCCTGAGGTGCTGCCGGAGCACGGGGTGGAACACGCTGGCGACGTCGCCGACCGCGTAGACATCCGGGTCGATCGACCGGAACGCCGCGTCGACGACGATCCCGTTGTCCACCGCCAGCCCCGCGCTCACCGCCAGCTCCGTGTTCGGCACGGCTCCGATCCCGACCACGACCACATCGGCGGGGACCACCTCGCCCCCGGCCAGCGCGACTCCCGTGACCACCCCGTTCTCGCCGGTCAGCCGCGCGACCAGCGTTTCCATCCGCAGTTCCACGCCGTTCTCGCGGTGCAATTGCGCGAACACGGCGCCCGCCTGGTCGCCGATGGCGGTGTTCAGGGGCACCGTCTCGCGCCCGAGAACCGTCACGGCGTTCCCGTAGCCGCGCGCGGCGGAGGCGACTTCCAGCCCGATCCAGCCGGCCCCGACGATCACCACGTGGCGGTCGCCCCGCGCCAGCTCGGTGCGAAGCGTCTCGGAGTCCCGGGCCGTTCGCAACCGGAACACCCCGGCCAGATCAGCGCCCGCCCCGGGAAAGGGCCGGGCAGAGGCGCCCGTGGCGAGCAGCAACTTGTCATACCGCAGCGACTCCCGGTCCGGCAGCGCCAGCTCGTGGGTGTCCAGGGCGATGGCCCGGGCCTGACACCCCCGTTTGACCTCGATCTCCCGCTCGTTGTACCACTCGGCCGGGTGGACGTAGATCGCGTGCCGTTCCTCGGCGCCGGTCAGGAACCCCTTGGACAACGGCGGTCTGATGTACGGGTACTCGTTCTCGCCCGCGACCAGCACGATCCGGCCGGTGAACCCCTCCGATCGGAAGGTCTCCGCCGCCCGTGCGCCAGCGAGGCCGGCCCCGACAACTACGAAAGTCGGAGTGCGCATACCGATCTCCCAACGTCGAAGGTGCGCGATTTACCACCCAATATACCCAGCACAAGGGCATACCGGGTGCTCACAGCATGCTTCCAGCTAACGCGCAGATACTGGGAGCATGACTGATGGCCCCCGCATCCTTATTGTCGACGACGAGCCCAACATCCGGGATCTCCTCACCACCAGCTTGCGCTTCGCCGGCTTCGCCGTGCGAGCCGTCGGCAACGGCGCCCAGGCGATCTCCGCCGTCCTCGAGGAGGAGCCCGACCTCATCATCCTCGACGTCATGCTGCCGGACATGAACGGGTTCGGCGTGACCAAGCGCCTGCGCTCGGCCGGCTACACGGCCCCGATCCTCTTCCTCACCGCCAAGGACGACACCGAAGACAAGATCACCGGGTTGACGGTCGGCGGGGACGATTACGTCACGAAGCCGTTCAGCCTCGACGAGATCGTGGCCCGGATCAAGGCGATCCTCCGGCGCACCATGCACGCCGACGAAGATGCTGTCATCCGGGCCGGCGAGCTCACGATGGACCAGGACACCCACGAGGTGCTGGTCGGTGACGAGCCGATCGAGCTGAGCCCCACCGAGTTCAAGCTCCTGCGCTACCTGATGCTGAATCCGAACCGGGTGCTGTCCAAGGCTCAGATCCTGGACCACGTCTGGGAGTACGACTTCAACGGCGACGCCGGCATCGTCGAGTCCTACATCTCCTACCTCCGCCGCAAGGTGGACGCCCACTCCACCGAGCCCCTGATCCAGACCAAGCGCGGTTTCGGCTACATGCTCAAGGCGGCCAAGGCGTAGTCACAGGCTGCGCCCATACACTGAGGGCCTCATGCATCAGTCACTCATGGAGCGGTGGAGCCGCGTTTCCCTTCGGTCGAAGATCACCGGCGTGACGGTTCTGATGCTGACGCTGGGGCTGCTCGTGTCCGGCATCGGCACCATGGCCATGCTGCGCCAGTACGTCATCCAGCAGGTGGATGCCCAGCTGCAGGCGGATGCTCAGACCGCGTCGAACAGCTACTCGGCCGCCGCGCTCGGCCAGGGCACCACGGCCGTCGTCTCCTCCGACTATTTCGTCGCGCTCTACGACGAACACGGCAACCTCAAGAACCACACCTGGCGCGAGCGCCCCGCCCGTGAGCTTCCACAGATTTCGATACCGCTGGATCTGCAGACCGTGATCGAGCTCGACGGCAAGACCATGACCCTGAAGGACGGGGCGGGCGACACCCAGTTCCTGGCGGTCGCGGTTCCCCTGGTGATCTCCCCGCAGGGGACGTTGGGAACACTGGTCATGGCCGTGTCCCTGAAGCCCACCGAGAACACCATGGCCACCTACCTCACCATTTTCCTGGGGTTCGGACTCGGCGTCGTGCTCGTCGGCGCGCTGCTCACCCGTCTGCTGGTCACGAGCACCTTCGCCCCCCTCCGCGAGGTGGAACGCACGGCCGCGGCCATCGCCGACGGGGACTTCAGCCAGCGGCTCGGCGGCGCCACCCCGAACACCGAGGTCGGCCGGCTCAACCGATCGCTGAACACCATGCTCAGCCGCATCGACCGCCTGTTCAAGGACCGTGCTCGCACGATCGACCAGATGCGCCGGTTCGTGGGCGACGCCAGCCATGAATTGCGCACCCCGCTAGTTTCGGTCCGCGGCTACGCCGAGCTGTATCGGATGGGGGCGCTGCAGTCCCCTGAGGAGATCGCCCAGGCCATGGAACGCATCGAGAAGGAGGCCATCCGAATGGGCGGCCTGGTCGAGGACCTGCTCGAACTGGCCCGACTGGATGAGACCAAACCGCTCGCGCTTGCCCCCGTCGACCTGATACCGCTGGCCCGTGACGCCGCCCTGGACGCCATGGCCTCCTCCCCCGGCCGCACCGTGACCGTCGTCAGTGCCGCCCCGGCCGAGTTCGACGACACGACCGACCGCCAGGCCATCGACCTCGCGCACTCCACCGGCGAAGTGCCTTCCACCCCCGGGCCGGCCCCGAAAACGGAGGAAACCGCCCTGCCCGCGGGGTCGGTCTCGTTCGCCGGCGCCACCCTGGCCCGCCTGCGCACGCGCAAACCGCGCAAGACGGATGTCCCGACCCCTCCGGCCGAGCCCGCTCCGGAAACAGCCCCGGTCAGTGTGCAGGCCGTGGTGATGGCCGAGGAGAACAAGATCCGGCAGGTCATCACGAATCTGATGGGAAATGCGCTCCGCTTCAGCCCCGCCGACAGTCCGGTGGAACTCGAGGTGGCGGTCGACCGTCGCAACCAGCGGGCATCCATCGCCGTCATCGATCACGGCGAGGGAATCCCGCCACAGATCCGGGACAAGATCTTCCAGCGTTTCTGGCGCGCCGACACGTCTCGCGCCCGGGAGACCGGCGGCAGCGGCCTCGGTCTGGCCATCGTCGCCTCCATCGTGGCCAGCCACAACGGCACGGTGCAGGTCGTGGACACCCCCGGCGGCGGGGCGACGTTCCGGGTCTGGTTCCCGCTGGCCGGTTCGCCGAACGCGCCGCAGCGCCTGGCCCCCACCACGCCGTAGCCGACGCCTCCGGCCGGGCCGTCCCTCCCCAGGCCCGCCTCGGATCGGTTTCCCCGCCACGAGCGGATACCGGCCCAACCGGCGTCGTCGGCTCGTAGTCTGCTCGGCACACTCCCCCCGCCGAAAGGACCATCATGACCCGTTACCAGGTCGACAGCGAAGCCGTTTTGCACACCACCGCCGTAGCCCGGGCCTCGATCGGCCGGATCCAGACCGAGGTCGCGGGGCTCATCTCCCAGCTCACGGCCCTGGAAGGATCGTGGTCGGGTCAGGCCGCCGCCGCGTTCCAATCCGCCGTCTCCGAATGGCGTGCCACCCAGCAGCAGGTGGCTCAGAGCGCCGAGGCGCTGGGCCAGGCCCTGAACCAGGCCGGCCAGCACTACGCCGAGATCGAGCAGGCCAACACCCGCCTGTTCCTGCGCTAGCCGGGCCGCATCCCCGGGCACGCAGAACAGGGCGCCTCCCGGAGGAGACGCCCTGCCCTGTGGAACGGTGTTGCAGTCGTGCGATCGTGCGATGAAACAGTGAAGCGGTGTGGACTTAGAAGTCCATTCCGCCGCCCTGGTCGCCGACCGGAGCAGCGTTCTTCTCCGGCTTGTCGGCGACGACGGCCTCGGTGGTGAGGAACAGGCCGGCGATCGACGCTGCGTTGAGCAGCGCGGAGCGGGTGACCTTCACCGGGTCATTGATTCCCGCAGCGAGCATGTCAACGTACTCACCGGTCGCGGCGTTGAGGCCCCAACCGATGGGCAGGTTGCGCACCTTGTCGGCGACAACGCCCGGCTCCATGCCGGCGTTGAGGGCGATCTGCTTGAGTGGAGCGTCGATGGCAACCTTGACGATGTTCGCGCCGGTTGCCTCGTCGCCGACCAGTTCGAGCTTCTCGAACGCGGTCTTGCCGGCCTGGATCAGTGCAACGCCACCACCGGCGACGATGCCCTCTTCGACGGCAGCCTTCGCGTTGCGGACGGCGTCCTCGATGCGGTGCTTGCGCTCCTTGAGCTCAACCTCCGTCGCGGCGCCGGCCTTGATGACGGCAACGCCGCCGGCGAGCTTGGCGAGACGCTCCTGGAGCTTCTCACGGTCGTAGTCGCTGTCGGTGTTCTCGATCTCGCTGCGAATCTGCTGGACGCGTCCGGCGATCGCTTCGGGGTCGCCGGCACCTTCGACGATGGTGGTCTCGTCCTTGGTGATGACGATCTTGCGGGCGTTGCCGAGCAGGTCGAGCGTAACGTTCTCGAGCTTGAGGCCGACCTCTTCACTGATGACCTGTCCACCGGTGAGGATGGCGATGTCCTGCAGTTGGGCCTTGCGACGGTCGCCGAAGCCGGGGGCCTTGACGGCGACCGACTTGAAGATTCCGCGGATCTTGTTCACAACGAGCGTGGCCAGGGCCTCGCCGTCGACGTCCTCGGCGATGATGAGGAGCTGCTTGCCGGTCTGGATGACCTTGTCCACGATCGGGAGGAGGTCCTTGATGTTCGAGACCTTGGAGTTGACGATCAGGATGTAGGGGTCTTCGAAGACCGCTTCCTGACGGTCGGGGTCGGTCACGAAGTAGGCGGACAGGAAGCCCTTGTCGAAGCGCATGCCCTCGGTGAGCTCGAGCTCGGTGCCGAGAGTGTTCGACTCCTCGACGGTGACGACACCCTCCTTGCCGACCTTGTCGATGGCTTCGGCGATGATGGCGCCGATTTCGGCGTCTCCGGCGGAGATGGAAGCGGTGGCCGCGATCTCTTCCTTGGTCTCGACCTCTTTCGCGTTGGCGATGAGTTCGGCGATCACGGCAGCCGTGGCCTTCTCGATGCCGCGCTTGAGGCTGATCGGGTCTGCTCCGGCCGCGACGTTGCGCAGGCCTTCGCGAACGAGCGCCTGAGCCAGGACGGTGGCGGTGGTGGTTCCGTCGCCCGCGACGTCATCGGTCTTCTTGGCGACCTCTTTGACGAGTTCGGCACCGATCTTCTCGTACGGGTCATCGAGTTCGATTTCCTTGGCGATGGACACGCCGTCGTTGGTGATCGTGGGTGCGCCCCACTTCTTCTCCAGCACCACGTTACGTCCGCGCGGGCCGAGGGTGACCTTGACAGTGTCAGCGAGGATGTTCAGGCCACGCTCAAGGCCGCGACGGGCCTCTTCGTTGAAAGCAATGATCTTTGCCATATGTGTTTCTCGTCCCTCCCGGACGTTACCAAAACGGTGATGGGTTGGCACTCAAAAGGAGAGAGTGCCAAGTGCAATTCTGGCACTCTGGGGTCGAGAGTGCAAGTGAACGCCGGGTGCTACTGGCGCAGCTCGACCGAGCCTCGGTCACCCGGCACCAACTCGATCCAAGTGTTGCCGGCCGCGAGCCGCACCGCCTGGCCGTTGTCGTCCACCAGCCGGATCGGCGCATCCCGGTCGGTCTTGGACCAGGTCGCATGCAGGCTCTTGCCGCCGGCCGACACCCAGGCCTCCCCGGAGCCGACCATCGTGGTCTTGGGCACGTTCGTGGAGGTTTCGTCGATGTCGACCCGCAGGATCAGGACGTTCGTCGCGCGGAGCTGTGCGCCGGAGCCGTCCAGGTCGGGCGTCCCCTCCTGGGAACGCAGGTAGGTCAGGCTCGCCTGGTCCCAGGTCCAGCCGGGCCAGCGCTGGTCGGAGAAACGGGAGTCGACGGCCGAGACGGCCTCACCGTCGGTGGCAGCGGATGACCCCGCCACCGTTGGGGTGTACGAGAACTGCTGTGCGGGGACCGCCACGGTGTCGTTCCGGTCGACCAGCTCCTTCGCCTTCAGAATGACGTTGTGCGGCGCATCGCGTGAGTCTTCCCGGTAGAACACACCGGTCTCGTCGCTCTCCTGGGAGACGGTGACCACGTCGGTGGCCTCCATCAGGTCGACGAACTGCTGCTGGCCGCCGGAGTACGCCACGATGCCGCCGAAGGGCGCAATGATGTCGGGATCCATGGGACGGATGGAGCGCACCGGTCCCACCAACTCGGGGATGCCGGACTGCCACACGGCCACGTACCGGGTCAGGCCGCCCTCCACGAGTTCCTCGAAGACGATGTCGGTGCGCTCGAGCCCGACCTGCGGCCTGGCAGCCTCGTGATTGTCGATCTTGACCGCCAGCGAGGGACTGAGCGCGCTTCCCGCCGGCACGGGGGTGCCCCGCAACGGAGCCAGCGCCGTGGCATCCGGGCTCTCGTCACCCGCAGAACTCTGAGCGGGCGCGGGCGCCAGGGCCGAACATGAGGTCAACGTGAGCAGGAACGGAAGAAGCACGGCACCGAGCATCCGGCTGGACCGGAATTTCTGTGCCGTGCTTCGTCGTCCTGCTTTAGCCGTTCTGTCGCCTGTCACGCCACACACACTACTGCGGCTTCATCGCCGCGCGTGTACGGGAGGTGTATTCAGGGTCCGGCTCGATTGTTCGCCTGAATTGTGCGCTGAATCAGACCGGGCGGACCGATTCGGCCTGGGGGCCCTTCGCCCCGGTGCCGAGTTCGAAGATCACGTGCTGGCCCTCTTCGAGAACCTTGTAGCCGTGCATGTCGATGGCCGAGTAGTGGACGAAGACGTCCTGGCCACCTCCATCGACCGTGATGAAGCCGAAACCTTTTTCAGCGTTGAACCATTTGACGGTTCCGTTCGCCATGTGTAACTCCCTGTTGCTTTGGATTGATCGACACGCGCCCATTGGCCGTACCGGGCCTGGCGCATGTGACTGCGTCCATCCTGTGGGGCCAGTGGAATTCGCCTCTCTCGAGAGCGCCTGATTCAACAGAATGAGCGACCACTAGCCAATTTACGGAAGCTGTACAGGAACGAAAGGGGGTTGACGTAGGGCGCCCGGACGTATAAGCGGGGGCCGGGTAAAGGAGCCTCTCGCCTGCGGTTTCCCGGCGGCGGGGACGCTATCCGCAATTCGTTTTTCGTCATCCGGCGGGTACGTAATCTGCGCCGACCACGACGGTGAGGTCCGCCCCGGAGTCCGCGTAGTCGGAGGACGGCCGCACCCGGGATCCGGGCAGCGACTCGGCCACTCCTCGGGCGGCGCCCTCCAGGCCCGCATCGGCGTAGTACACCGTCGTCGTCGCGACGTCCTCGGTGTCGGCGTTGCCGAGCGTGTCCACGGTCCAGCCCGCCGTGGTGAGGGTCTCGCCGACGGCCTTGGCGACTCCGGCGCCGGGCGTGCCGTTCAACACCGTCACGCTCAGGCTCGGGTCGACGGTCGCGGCGGGGGTCGGGGTCGTGGTGGCGCTCGGGGCGGCCGCCGCGGCAGAGGAGGTGGCCGAGGCAGAGGCTGTTGCCGTGCCCGGCAGCGAGATGTTGAGATTGTTGTTCAGGAGGGCCAGCCCGACGACCCCGAGCCCGATCAGGAGGGCGGTCGCGCCGAGGGCCCACCAGAACGCCACCCAGTGGCGTCCCTTCTTCTGCGGGGCACGATGAGCGCCCACCCGGTCGAGGTGATGCGGGAGGTGGTCGAATCGGTCTTTCGGGTAGGAAGTCGGCATCGTCGTACTGGTTCGATCCTCTGCTGGTGGTGATTCACTGCGGTGCTGCGGTTCAGGGGTACTGCGGTTCAGGGGTACTGCGGTTCAGGGGTACTGCGGTTCAGGGGTACTGCGGTTCAGGGGTACTGCGGCGGTTCGGTCGGGCGGAGTGTGCGACGCGCCCGTGCCTGCTCGCGGGCCTCGCGCATCCGTTGCAGGCGTTTCACCAGCATCGGATCGTGGGCCAGTGCAGCAGGGGAATCGATCAGAACACCCAGCAGTTGATAGTACCGGGCGGCCGAGAGATCGAACTCGGACCGGATGGCCTGCTCTTTGGCGCCGGCCTGCGACCACCATCGCCCCTCGAAAGCGAGGATCGCCAGTTCCCGTTCGGACAGCTCAGGCGCGGGGACCGGAGCCACGGTCGCCTGGGGAGCGGTGCTGCCGTCCACGTGCCACCTCCGTCGTCTTCTGCCATCCTATTTGCAGTGGTCTGCATGCTCGCTGGATCGCCCGCCGCCCGCCATGGGAAACCGCTGCGGGTTCCCGTTCGAGGAATACGGTCGCGGCCGGCCGAGTTTAGGGTTGACAGGTACAGATTTCGGCCCCCTCGGGCCGAAAACGAAGGGACAGGTCATGGACTACGAAGTCGAGAAATCAGACGCCGAGTGGCGCGAGGAACTGAGCCCGGAACAGTACGCCGTCCTGCGGGGGGCCGCCACCGAGCGCGCCTGGACCGGCGAACTGCTCGACGAGGCCCGCTCCGGCGTCTACACCTGCGGCGCCTGCAACGCGGAGCTCTTCAAGAGCGGCACGAAATTCGACTCCGGCTGCGGCTGGCCGAGTTTCTACGAGTCCGTCCGCCCGGAGGCGGTCGAGCTGATCGAGGACCGCTCGCTTGGCGTCGTGCGCACCGAGGTACGCTGCGCGCACTGCGGCTCTCACCTGGGCCACGTCTTCGACGACGGGTTCGGAACGCCCACCGGCGACCGCTACTGCATGAACTCCGTCTCGCTCAGCTTCAAGCCGGCCGAGTAAGCCTTGTCCGCACTCCTCGACGCGGTCAGTCGCCGCCGGTCCCATTCGAAGGTGACGACGGATGCGCCCAGCCACGAGGAGTTGCTGCCCCTGGTCGCCGCCGCGGCCCGGGTAGCCGATCACGGTGCGCTGCGCCCCTGGCGGCTGATCGAGGTGCGCGGCGAGAGGCGGCGGCAGCTGGGCGACGCGTTCGTGGCGGCATCCGGTGTCACCGGCGAGGAGGCGTCCAGGCTGGCCGCGAAGCCCCTGCGCGCCGAGCTGCTCATCGCCCTGATCGTCAGCCGCCGCGACAGCGAGAAGGTTGCGGTCTGGGAGCAGGACGCCGCCGCCGCGGGAGTCGGCCACATCCTGAGCCTCCTGCTCGACGACAGCGGCTGGGGCGTCATGTGGCGCACGGGGCCGCTGGCCCGCACCGACCTGGTGCGCCGGGTGCACCGGCTCACCGACGCGGAAGAGGTCCTGGGCTGGCTCTACGTCGGCGGCGTGCCGGCCGACTCGAGGCCGGGCGTGCGCACGGCCATCGATCCGGGCGAGTACCTCACCGAGCTCTGAGCTTCGGACAGCCCCGTCGGCCGTCCCGTCCACGCTGCTGGCCGCCCCGGCCGAGAGCCCGGTCCGGCGTCGAACCAATTCGACGGAGATTCTGCTGTAAAAGCGCCAATTCAGCCTGTTTGGGAACGATTCGGGCAAAATCTCCGTCGAATTCGTTCGGGCAGGCAGGTGCTGAAGAAGGCAGGTGCTGCCAGGTGCGCCGATTTTCGCTGGCGACCGTGCACCGAGTCACGCTCCGGCACGGAGCAGATGCACGGAGCAGATGACAGAACAGTGGGGCCGGCCACGGGACTTGAACCCGTAACCCCCACTTTACAAGAGTGGTGCGCTACCAATTGCGCCAGGCCGGCATGAGACGGATGCCGCCTCGACACACCATCCTAAATCACGAAGCCGACCTGTGCGGCCACGTCAGCTCGGCGGGGCGGGCCCGCAGCGGATCAGCTGCGGATCAGCTGCGGATCAGCCGGCCGGGACCGGCTCGGGCGTCGGAGTGGAGGTCGAGTAGGTTTCGCCGGCCGACTGGAGCACGAAAGCGGCGAACTCCTTGGGATCGTCGAGCGCGCCGACGTACTGCTTGCCGTTGACGAGCACGGTCGGGGTGCCGGTGATGGCCTCGATCTCGGTGTTCGGCAACGGGCCGGACAGCGCGCGGTCGGTGGACGCGACCACCCAGGACTTGTAGGTCGTGTCATCGATGCAGGCGTTGATCTCGGAAAGCTCATCGTTCACGCCCGCCTTCTTCACCAGGGCCTTGATCGCGGCGTCGTCGAGACCGGCGGTGCCTTCCTTGGGCTGCTTCGCGAACAGCGCGGCGTTGAAGGCGTAGAAGTCATCGGGCGAGTAGTTCGCCACGCACGCGGCGGCGTTGGCCGCTCGCAGGGAGTACTGGGTCCCGGATGATTTGTGGGTCAGGATCGACACCGGGTGGATCTCGACGGTGGCCGCGCCGGAATCGACCCATTTGACGATCTGGTCACTGTTGGCCTTTTCGAACTGGCTGCAGAACGGGCACAGGTAGTCGGCGTAGACGCGGATGTCGGCGACGGTGCCGGTCGCATCTGGCTTGGAAGGAACCGTCTTGGAGTCGGGCTGCAGCGATGACGTCTTGACGGCCGTCATCCCCTCGGCGATGAGGACGCCGTCGCTGGCCATGTTCGCCGGACCGGGACCAGCCGGGCGGATCGAGTTGACCAGGACCAGGGCGATCATGGCGAGAAGGGCGATGCCGGCCACGGCAATGCCGCCCCGCACGAAGACCCGATTGCGCCGATCCTTCTTCCTCTGCTCCACCCGGATCTTCGTGGCCTTCTTGCGGGCCGCGTCACGCCGCTGGTTCTTAGAGGGACGACCATCGCCCGATCCGCCAATAGTCATGAATGCTCGCTCCGAATAGGTAAGTGCAGAGGCAATTCATTTGCGAATGCCTCCCAAAGACTAGGTGCCCAGTCTGGGAATCGCCCAGACGGCGCCTGAGCGCCTGAGCGCGTGAGCGGTGGCGCAGATTCGCTTCTCGACGTCGGGTTCAAACGGCATGACATACTGAAACAGTCGGCTTATACCATCATCTTGGCGGTCGGCACATAAATCCCATCACTACGGATCGTCCGGCACGTACCTGCCGGTGAAGGAGAATACAGATAATGGCTTCAGTCACGTTCGACAAGGCAACCCGTCTCTACCCGGGTTCCACCCGCCCCGCAGTCGACCACCTCGACCTTTCGGTCGCCGATGGCGAATTCCTCGTTCTGGTCGGCCCCTCCGGCTGCGGTAAGTCCACCTCCCTGCGCATGCTGGCCGGCCTCGAAGAGGTCAACGACGGCAACATCTTCATCGGTGAGCGCAACGTGACGGATGTCCCGCCGAAGGACCGTGACATTGCCATGGTCTTCCAGAACTACGCTCTGTACCCGCACATGACGGTCGCCGAGAACATGGGCTTCGCGCTCAAGATCGCCGGCGTCAACAAGGACGAGCGCGCCGCCCGCGTTCTGGAGGCCGCCAAGCTCCTCGACCTCGAGCCGTACCTGAGCCGCAAGCCGAAGGCACTCTCCGGCGGCCAGCGTCAGCGCGTCGCCATGGGCCGCGCCATCGTGCGTCAGCCCCAGGTGTTCCTGATGGACGAGCCGCTCTCGAACCTCGACGCCAAGCTGCGCGTGCAGACCCGCACCCAGATCGCCTCCCTCCAGCGCCGCCTGGGGGTCACCACCGTTTACGTGACCCACGACCAGACCGAGGCGCTCACCATGGGTGACCGCATCGCCGTGCTCAAGGATGGCGTGCTGCAGCAGGTCGGCACCCCGCGCGACCTGTACGCCAAGCCCAACAACGTGTTCGTTGCCGGCTTCATCGGCAGCCCGGCCATGAACCTGTTCCTAGCCGACGCCGTCGACGGTGGCATCAAGTTCGGCACCGCCACCATCCCGGTCCCCCGGGAGACCCTGGCCGGCTCAACCGGCAACAAGGTCACCATCGGCGTCCGCCCGGAGGACATCCACCTCTCGACCACGCACGGCGAAGGCCTTCAGGTTGACGTCGACCTGGTTGAAGAGCTCGGCGCCGACGGCTACCTGTACGGCCACTCGACGGTCGAGGGCAAGCGCACCGACATCGTCGCTCGCGTCGACGGCCGCTCGCACCCGTCCGCCGGCGACACCGTCTACCTCACCCCGACGCCGCACCACCTGCACGTGTTCGACGCCGAAAACGGCCTCCGCCTCGGCGGGGCAGTCGCCAACTAACACCCGGTTCGACATCTGAACGGCCGGACGGCGCGTCAGCTCCGTCCGGCCGTTCTGTCGTCCACCGGTAAACTCGACCCATGAGCGGTTCCCTCAATATCACGTCGGCCACGGCCGACCCTGCCCTGCTCGACCTGCCCTGGGACCTTCCGCTGGATGCCTGGCCGAACGAGAACATCGCCGCCCTCCCCAAGGGCATCTCCCGCCACCTGGTGCGCTTCGCGCATCTGAGTGGCCGCGTCGTCGCGATCAAGGAGACGACCAGCGAAATGGCCAAGCGGGAGTACGAGATGCTGCGCACCCTGCAAAGCCTCGAAATCCCCTGCGTCGAGCCGCTGGCCGTGATCACGAATCGCACGAATGAGGATGCCGAACCCCTGAACTCGGTACTCATCACACGGCACCTCAAGTTCTCCCTCCCGTACCGCGCCCTCTACTCGCAGACCCTCCGCCCCGACACGGCGACCCGGCTGGTGGACGCGCTGGCGCTGCTGCTGGTGCGCGTGCACATGGCCGGGCTGTTCTGGGGCGACGTGTCGCTGTCGAACACGTTGTTCCGCCGGGACGCCGGCGCGTTCGCCGCGTACCTGGTCGACGCCGAGACCGGTCAGCTGTACCCGGGCGGCCTGTCCAACGGCCAGCGCGAAAACGACCTGGAGATCGCCCGCGTCAACATCGCCGGTGAGCTTATGGACCTCGAGGCCGGCGGGCGCGCAGCCGACGAACTCGACCCCATCCGGGTCAGCAACGGCATCGTCGCCGCCTATCGGCTGCTCTGGAAGGAGCTGACCGGTTCCGAATCCTTCTCCAGCTCCGAACGCTGGCGCATCACCGAACGGGTCGAGCGCCTCAACGACCTCGGGTTCGACATCGAGGAGCTCGCCATCAAGACCGACGACCAGGGCACGACCGTGCGCATCCAGCCGAAGGTCGTCGACGCCGGCCACCACCAGCGGCGCCTGTTGCGGCTGACCGGGCTCGACGCGGAGGAGAACCAGGCCCGGCGCCTTCTCAACGACCTCGACTCCTACCGGGTCTCCTACGGCGACCCGGAGGCCGATGAGGAGATGCTGGCCCACGAGTGGCTCGTGCGCGTGTTCGAACCGGTCATCCGGGCCATTCCCCGCGACCTCAAGGGCAAGCTGGAGCCGGCCGAGATCTTCCACCAACTGCTCGACCACCGTTGGTTCATGGCGCAGAACCAGTCCAGGGACATCCCCCTGGCCGAGGCCGTCACGTCCTACGTCAAGGATGTGCTGCGCCACCGCCGTGACGAGGCGACCGTGATCGAACCCTCCACCGGCGAGATCACCATCCCGATCGACGTCACCGACGATGAGACCGCCGCGGCCGCGGATGCGGATGACACCGCCGCCGACGATGCCGCCGATTGGCGCCTCAAGGTCTAGCCACAATCGTCGCCGAGCCGTGAGTAAAGCCCCTATTCCGTGACGGAATAGGGGCTTTACTCACGGCTCGGCGGGGTGCCGTGGCCGCGTGAGGGCGACGGGTGCCCGGGTGGGCGGGAAGGGACGGGACGGGACGGGACGGGACGGGACGGGACGGGACGGGACGGGACGGGACGGGTGCCCGGTTGGGCGGGTGCCCGGTTGGGCGGGTGGGGTCAGGACGCGGCGGCGGCCTTCGCCGCTGCGGCGGCGGCGGACTTGACTGCCTTGGCGGCCTTGGCTGCGGCGCGCAGGCGGGAGACCTCGTAGAGGGTCACTCCGGCCGCGATGCCGGCGTTGAGCGACTCGGTCGACGCGCTGATCGGGATCGAGACGATCGCATCGCAGGTCTCGGTGACGAGGCGGGACAGGCCCTTGCCCTCGCTGCCGACCACGATCACGATCGGGCGTTCGGCGAAGCCGATGCCGAGCTCGGGCAGCTGCGTATCGCCGTCGCCGGCCAGGCCGATGACGAGCACGCCCTGCTCCTTCAGCGACTTGAGCGTCTGGGTCAGGTTGGTCGCCATGGCGACGGGGAGGCGGGCCGCGGCGCCGGCGGAGGTCTTCCAGGCCGACGCAGTCACACCGACGGAGCGACGTTGCGGCACGATCACGCCGTGACCGCCGAACGCGGCCGTCGAACGGATGATCGCGCCCAGGTTGCGGGGGTCGGTGATGCCGTCTAACGCGACGAAGAGGGGCTTGTGGCCGCGGCTGATCGTCAGTTCGAGCAACTCGAGCGGCTGGGCGTACTCGTAGGCGGGCACCTTGAGCGCGAGGCCCTGGTGCACGGAATCGCGGCCGGCCAGACGGTCGAGTTCGGGGCGCATCACCTCGAGCACCGGGATGCCGCGGGTGGTGGCCAGGGTGAGGACCTCCTTCACCCGCTCGTCCATCTCGATGCGCGTGGCGATGTACAGGGCCGTGGCGGGGATCTTCGCCCGCAGCGCCTCGAGAACGGAGTTGCGCCCGGTGACGACCTCATGCTCGTCGATCTGCTTGGCGCGACGGGTCGACGCTCCGCCGCCGCCCGTGTTGCCGGTGCTGGCACCGCGAGGCGCGCTCTTGGGGCCCGCGCCGGTGCGGCTGCGGCCGCCGCCGGCCGCGGTGAAGCGGTCCTGGGCTGCCTTGCGCTTGCCGGCGGGGTGGTACGGACGGTCTTCGGCCTTCGGGGTGGGCTTCTTGCCCTCGAGGGCCTGACGGCCCTGGCCGCCGGAGCCGACCTGCGGTCCCCGGCTGCCCTTGCGCACGGCTCCGGTACGGGACTTGCGGTCTAAGTTCTTCATCAGTCAAAGCTCCAATGGGCACCCGACGGGGTGTCTTCGATGGTAATTCCGGCGGCGACGAGCTCGTCCCGGATACGGTCTGCGGCCGCATAGTCGCGGCCCTGCCTGGCGATTTCGCGGTCATCCAGAAGGCGCTCCACGAGTGCGGTGAGCGCGATCATCGCCGGTTCGTCCGTGGACACGGACCAGCCGGGCGAGAGGGGGTTGATCCCCAGGACCTCGCTCATGGCGAGAACGTGCCCACGCGCGGCTGCCGCGGCGTGCAGATCTTCGGCGTCCAGCGCCGCGTTGCCGGTGCGCACGGTCTCGTGCAGCACGGCGAGGGCCTGGGGGACGGCGAGGTCGTCGTCCATGGCCGCGGCGAATTCGTCCGGTACGATCTCCACGCCGGAGCCCGCGAACCGGGTGTCGGCCAGGCGCCGGTCGGCCCGGTCGAGGAAGCTCTCGATGCGTTCGAGGGCGGCTTCGGCCTCGACGAGTGCATCCTCGTGGTAGTCGATGGTGGAGCGGTAGTGCGCGGCCCCCAGGTAGTAGCGCACGACGATGGCGCGGGCCTGGCCGAGGAGCTCGGCGGCGAAGACGGAGTTGCCGAGCGACTTGGACATCTTCTGCCCGTTGACGTTGACCAGCCCGTTGTGCATCCAGTAGTTCGCGAATCCGTCACCGGCCGCAGCGGACTGGGCGAACTCGTTCTCGTGGTGCGGGAAGCGCAGGTCGAGTCCGCCGCCGTGGATGTCGAAGTGCGGGCCGAGGTACCGGGCCGCCATCGCCGAGCACTCGATGTGCCAGCCCGGACGGCCGGAGCCCCAGGGGGACGGCCAGGAGGCGGACTCGGGCTCCTGGGCTTTATGGCCCTTCCAGAGGGCGAAGTCGCGAGGGTCCTTCTTGCCGCGCGGGTCGGCATCCGCGGCCGCTTCCATATCGCCCCGCTGCTGGCGGGTCAGGACCCCGTATTCGGGCCAGCTCGCGGTGTCGAAGTAGACGTCGCTGGATCCGTCGTCGGCGGGATAGGCGTGGCCGAACTCGATCAGCCGGGAGATCAGGTCCTGCATCTGCTGGATGCTGGCGGTCGCGCGCGGCTCGTAGCTGGGGGCGAGGATGCCCAGCCGCTGGTACCCGGCCGTAAACTCGAGCTCGTAGCGGTACGCGAGCGCCCACCACTGCTCCGTGGTGCCGGCCGCATGGGCCAGGATCTTGTCGTCGATGTCGGTGACGTTGCGCACGAACGTGACGTCGAGGCCCCGGTAGGTGAGCCAGCGACGCAGCTGGTCGTAGACGAGGGCGCTGCGCAGGTGCCCGATGTGAGGGGAGGACTGCACGGTGGGTCCACAGACGTAGACTCCCACGGCGCCGGGCACGCGGGGAGTGAAGTCACGGAGGGCCTGGGCCCGGGAGTCGTACAGTCGCATGGTCACGCTTCCCAGCTTAGGTCAGGGTTCGCGGGGCGTTCGGGGAGAATCAGGGCGGTCGCGATCGCCGCAACGCCTTCGCCCCTGCCCGTGAAGCCGAGCGTATCCGTCGTCGTCGCCGACACGTTGACCGGAGCGTGCAGCAGCGCGCTGAGCAGCGCCTCCGCTTCAGACCGCCGGGGGCTCAGTTTCGGCCGGTTGCCGATGATCTGCACCGCGACGTTGCCGACCCGGAAACCGGCCGCCGTCACCAGTCGGAGGGTTTCGGCCAGGAAGACGTCGCCGTGGGCGCCATCGAAACGAGGGTCCGACGTGCCGAAGATCCCGCCGATGTCGCCGAGGCCGGCAGCGGAGAGGAGCGCGTCGCAGATGGCGTGCACGGCGGCATCGCCGTCGCTGTGGCCGGACAAACCGCGCTCCCCCGGCCAGTGCAGACCCGCCAGCCAGAGGTCGGAGTCCTCGTCGAAGGCGTGGACGTCCATGCCGGTGCCCACCCGGGGGGCGGACGCGCCCGGCAGGGAACTGCCCCGGAGAAGGGATTCGGCCCGGCGCAGGTCCCAGGGGGTGGTGATCTTGAAGGCGAGCGGGTCGCCGGGGATCACGCTGACGGGGTGCCCGGCGGCCGCCACGACGGACGCATCGTCGGTCGCCTCGGCGGTCGCCACGGCGGCGGCGGCCACCAGCATGTCCCGGGGGAATCCCTGGGGCGTCTGCACGGCGGACAACTCGGCCCGGTTCACCGTTCCCGTGATCACCCCGGCGCCAGACACGCTCTTGATCGTGTCCACCACGGCAAGCCCCGGCACGATCCCGTGCCCGGTCGAGCCGACGGCATCGACGACCGCGTCGCACAGCGCGGAGGGAGTGAGCGCCCGGGCCGCGTCGTGCACGAGAACCGTTCGCACCTCGGGCCCGAGCACCGCGAGCCCGCGGTTGACGGACTCCTGCCGGGTCGCGCCGCCCGCAACCACGAGAACGGATGCGTCGTCGCTCACCCGTGCCGCCAGCTCGCGCGCGACGGCCAGGCGGTCCTCCGGCGCCACGACGATGACTTGCGCCGGATCACGCATCCCGAACACGGACACCAGGGCGCGCTCGAGCAGGGTGGCGCCGGCCAGGGGGACGAAGGCCTTGGGCAGCTCGTGCCCGAGCCGGCTGCCGCTGCCGGCGGCGACGACGATGACCGCGACCACGGGCGCGGGGGATTCAGTCATATCAGGAGGCTATCTGGTGGGGTCGTGCGGCAGGGGAAACGCGAAAGGCGGCACCTCACGGCGCCGCCTTCCAACGAGAGCGTGGTTATGAAGCGAGGACCTGGTCGAGAACGGTGGAGGCCTTCTCTTCGTCGGTCTTCTCCGCGAGGGCCAGTTCGGAGATCAGGATCTGCCGGGCCTTGGCCAGCATGCGCTTCTCGCCGGCGGACAGGCCGCGGTCCTGGTCGCGGCGCCACAGGTCGCGGACGACCTCGGAGACCTTGATGACGTCACCGGAGGCGAGCTTCTCCAGGTTGGCCTTGTACCGGCGAGACCAGTTGGTGGGCTCTTCGGTGAACGGCGCGCGCAGCACCTCGAACACCTTGTCGAGTCCTTCTTTGCCGATCACGTCGCGAACGCCGACCAGGTCGACGTTCTCGGCGGGCACCTCGATGGTGAGGTCACCCTGAGTGACATTGAGCTTCAGGTACAGTTTTTCTTCACCCTTGATGATCCGCGTCTTCACCTCGGTGATCGTTGCGGCTCCATGGTGGGGATAAACGACGGTTTCTCCGACCTCAAAAAGCATGTATGGATATCCCTTCAGCAGCGTCTATGATACCACAGCCGTCGGTGGTAGGATTCGCCGCGCCGATTGGCGCGCCGGGCGGCCCGCTCCAGCCAGTAAGCTGGTGCCAAAGCGAAATTTGCAGCGTTTGGCCATCGGGCAAAACGGTGAACTGTTGTGGAGGTCTTGTGAGAGCTCGAATCATCGTGTCCGTCGTCGTGGCGGCCGGCATCCTGTTGGGAACCAGCGGCTGCAATCTGCTGGCTCCGCAGTCGACGACGGCGAAGTATGACGCCAGCGACGGCGTCAGCGGCGATGTGGGCGACCTCGCCATCCGCAATGCGGTCCTGCTGTCCGAGGACGGCTCCACCGCCAGTCTCCTGGTCACGGTCGTGAACACCGGAGACTCGGCGCACAGCCTCAACGTGCAGTACAAGGGGGCCACGGAGAAGGTCACCCAGAAGGTCAACGTCGACGCGAACTCGAGCGTGACCATCGGTACACCGGATGCCCCGACCGTGTCGGTCACCGACGCCGACACCCAGCCGGGCTCGCTCTTCCCCGTCTTCATGCAGTACGGCAACGAGACCGGCATCGAACTGCTGGTTCCGGTCCTGGACGGCTCCCTGGAGACCTACTCCACGCTCGTTCCGACCGCCGCGCCGTAACCACCAGCAGCCGACCAGGCGCGACCGGCCGGGCCCCGCGGGGCTTGGCCGGCGTCGGCACGCCGCGCGAGCGGTCAGGCTTCGAAGCGGTAGCCCAGCCCGCGCACGGTGACCAGCATCTGCGGCTCCGACGGGGTGGACTCGATCCGTGAACGGATCCGCTTGATGTGCACGTCCAGCGTCTTCGTGTCGCCGAAGTAGTCGGCGCCCCAGACCCGGTCGATCAGCTGGCCCCTGGTGAGAACCCGGCCGGCGTTGCGCAAGAGGTATTCGAGCAGCTCGAACTCCTTCAGCGGCAGGTTCACGGTGTCGTCGGACACCGTGACCGTGTGACTTTCGAGGTCCATCCGCACCGTGCCGGCCGCCAGCACGGTGTCGTCCTCGGCGACCTCCTCGGTGCGCCGCCGGGACACCGCCCGGATGCGGGCCAGCAGTTCCCGGGTCGAGTACGGCTTGGTGACGTAGTCGTCCGCCCCGAGTTCGAGGCCGACCACGATGTCGACCTCGGAGTCCTTGGCGGTCAGCATGATGATCGGCACCGAGGAGCGGGTGCGGATCTCCCGGCACACCTCGGTGCCCGGGATGCCCGGGAGCATCAGGTCGAGCAGGATCAGGTCGGCGCCGGTGCGATCGTATTCGCTGATCGCGCTCGGTCCGTCCTCGGCGACCGTGACCTCGTACCCTTCCCGCTCGAGCAGGAAGCTCAGCGGCTCGCTGAGCGCACGCTCGTCTTCGACCAGCAGAATGTGGGTCACGGGGTGTCTCCTATCGCCGCCGGGGCGGGGTGTGGTGCCTCTGGAAGGCGGATGGTGAATGTCGAGCCGCTGCCGGGCTGGGACCAGACGCGGATGTCCCCGCCATGGATCTGCACCACGTGCTTGACGATCGACAACCCCAGGCCCGTGCCGCCGGTGTGTCTGGACCGAGCCTGGTCCACCCGGAAGAAGCGCTCGAAGATGCGTTCCAGGTCGGCTTCCTGGATGCCCACACCCTGGTCGGTGACGGTGATCTCGACGACGCCGTCGTTGCGGCGCACCCCCACTCCGACCCTCGCCCCCTCCGGAGAGTAGTTCACGGCGTTGGCGACGAGGTTGTGCACCGCCATCACGAGTAGTCGCTCGTCACCGTTCACGAGCGCGCCGGACTTCTTGCCGACGGCGATGGTGATCTTCGCCGCGTCGGCCACCACCCGGCTCAGGTCCACCGCGGAGGCGACGATCGTGTCCACGTTAAGGAGTTCGGGTTCGGTCAGGGCGTCCTGGGCCTGCAAACGGGAGAGTTCGATGATCTCCTGGGTCAGCCGGGTGAGCCGGCCGGACTCGGTCGTGAGGCGGCTGGCGAAGCGCCGCACCTGCACCGGCTCGTCCGCGGCCTGCTCGAGCGCCTCAGCCAGCAATCCCACCGCGGCAATCGGCGTCTTGAGTTCGTGGCTGATGTTCGCGACGAAGTCCCGGCGCACCTCGTCGAGGCGGAACGCCTCCGTGCGGTCCTCGGCCAGGAGGAGCACGTACCGTGTGCCCAGCCGGGCCAGCCGCACGCGCACGCGCATGCTCGCGTCGCCGAAGGGCCCACGGGAGAGCACGAGGTTCTCCGAGACCGGCTCGCCGGTGCGTCGCACCCGCTGGGCCAGTTCCAGCAGTTCCGGATGCACCAGCTGGCGGTTCCAGACCAGCCCCATCGACACCGCCGCCTGCGAGGCCTTGACCACGTTGTTGGAGGGATCGAGGACGGCCCCCGCGGTCTCGAGCGCGTCGAGCACCTGGTCGATGCCGTCGGGAACGGCGGGGTTCACGACCTCGGCCGCCCGCCGGCCGTGACGTTCGGCCACGTGCAGCAGGGTCATGAATCCGGCGCCGACGGCGAGGCCGAGTGCCAGCGACACCAGCACAAGCCCTGTCGATTCCATATACCCAGATTACTGATACTTGTTGCGTCGTCTGACGAAGCAACCCGGCGCCCTGACCGATTCAGGTAGTGTTCAGTATCTCGGCACCTGCCGTTCACCTCGGTCCGCGAGGATCGTGAACGGGGCCAGGTGCGTCTCACGTGTCTGCGCGTACCGCGCGCCCAGGAAGGACCACACACATGCGTGAAGTTTTCCAGCAGGAACTCGCCGAAGTGCAGGATCGTCTCATCGAGATCTCCCGCCTCGTCGCGATCTCCATCGACAAAGCCACTCGGGCCTTCAACGAGTCCGACGTGAGTCTCGCCGACGAAGCGATCAGTGAAGACGAGAAGATCGACGAACTGACCATCGAACTCGACGAGCTCGCCATCACAATCCTCGCCCGCCAGCAGCCGGTCGCGCGCGACCTCCGCATCGTGGTCAGCGCGCTGCGGATCAGCGCGTCCCTCGAGCGGATGGGTGACCTGTCCACGCACATCGCCCAGCTCGCCCGTTACCGCTTCCCGGACAAGGTCGTTCCCAAGAGCCTGCGCGGCACGTTCGCGGAGATGGGCGCGCTCGTCACGGCGATCGCGAAGATGCTGACCGAGCTGCTGACGAACGAGGACATGCTCCTGGCCGAGACCATCCGCAACGAGGACGACAAGGTCGACGCCCTGCACCTCAGCGTGTTCGACGCCGTGCTGGGCGAGACCTGGAAGGGCCAGGCCGCTGACACGGTCGACTCGACGCTCGCCAGCCGCTATCACGAGCGTTTCGCCGACCACGCCGTGTCGATCGCGAAGAAGGTGCAGTACCTCGGCACCGGGGCGTGGCAGCAGAACACCAACGCGTAACCCCGAGCGCGAGAAAGTCCCGGAAGCGATCGACTGCTTCCGGGGCTTTCTTCTTAATGGGGTGCGGGGATGCGGTCTACTTCTTGTTTCCCTGCGCCGCGACGGCGGCGGCGCCGGCGGCGGCGGCCTCCGGGTCGAGGTAGCGGCCGGGGCCGAGAGGCATCAGGTCTTCGCCCAGGCGGTAGACCAGCGGGATGCCGGTCGGGATGTTCAGCTCGGCGATGTCGGCGTCGCTGATGCCGTCAAGGTGCTTGACCAGGGCGCGCAGCGAGTTGCCGTGGGCGGTGACGAGCACCGTCCTGCCCGCGCGGAGGTCGGTCGAGATGTCGGATTCCCAGTAGGGCAGCATCCGGTCGACGACGTCGCTGAGGCATTCGGTGCGCGGCAGGTCGTCGCCGAGGTTCGCGTAACGCACGTCGTGCGCCTGGGACCAGGGGGAATCGTCGGCCAGCACGGGCGGCGGCACGTCGAACGAGCGACGCCAGAGCTGGAACTGTTCGGGGCCGAACTTGGCCAGCGTCTCCGCCTTGTCGAGGCCCTGCAGGGCGCCGTAGTGACGCTCGTTGAGGCGCCAGGAGCGCTTCACGTCGATCCACAGCCGGTCGGCTTCCTCGAGCGCGATGTTCGCGGTCTGGATGGCGCGGGTAAGTAATGAGGTGTGCAGGACGTCGGGCAGCAGGCCCGACTCGGCGAGAAGTTCACCGGCGCGCTTGGCTTCGGCGGCTCCCTGCTCGCTCAGCCTGACGTCCACCCAACCGGTGAAGAGGTTTTCCTGGTTCCATAGGCTTTGGCCGTGACGGAGAAGTATGAGGTTGTATGCATCTGACATGACTTCAACTCTACCGATGTGGCGGGCGCCGGGAGTAAGCGCGGCAGGCGGGACCTAACGACCGGGCGTGCGGATGCCCAGGCGCGGCAGCCGGGGGATCTCGGCGACCGACCCGGCCGACTGCGGCACGATCACTTCCTGCGCCGCGGCGACGGAGATGCCCTGGGACTGCACGTGCAGGGTGACCGTGGCCGGCACCGTGCGTTTGACCACGGCGAGCGCGATCGGCCCGAGCTCGTAGTGGATGGCGCTGGAGGTGATGATTCCGACGCCGCGGTGCTCCTCGGTTGCGTCCGGCAGCTTCCGCACCGCCTGGACCTCGTCACCGTGGGCGGGAAGGACCGAGTCCGAGCCGTCGAGGTGCAGCAGCACCAGGCGCCGGGGCGGGTGGCCGAGGTTGTGCACCTTCGCCACGGTCTCCTGCCCCCGGTAGCAGCCCTTATTGAGGTGCACCGCGGTGCGGAGCCAGTCGAGTTCGTGCGGCAGGGTCTTCTCGTCGACCTCGGTCGCCCGGCGTGGACGCCAGGCGGCGATCCGCAGGGCTTCGAGGGCGAGCAGGCCGGCGACGCCGACCGTGCCGTGGCGCACGGAGTCGCGCAGGGCGGGCAGGGTCGCGCGCGGCACCAGGACCTCGGTCCAGCGCCAGGCGGCTCCGGGGTGAGTGGGGGCATCCGCGTACTGGAAGCCACCGCTCGCGACCTGGTTCCAGGGGTCGTGCCAGACCAGCAGAACACCGTTCGGGGCCGCGGGGCTGAGGGGCAGCGCGGACACGTCCGCCGCCATCGACCCGATTACCGCGTAGGCGAGGGTGTGGTCGACGATCTGCACCCGCAGCGTGAACCGCATCTTGTCGAGCCACGCGTGCAGGCCGGGCAGCTGTGCCGATTCCAGGAGCAGCCAGGTCTCCACGCCGTCGTCGATGACCTGCATCGCGTACTCGACGCGGCCGGTCGGGTCGAGCAGGAGGGTCTCGGAGGATTCTCCCGCGGCCAGGTGGCGCAGCTCCTGGCTGGAGATCGAGTTGAGCCAGGTGAGCCGGTCCGGCCCGGCGACGCTCAGCACCCCGTAATGGGACAAGTCGACGATGGCCTCGCCGGCGAGCAGGCGGCGCTGTTCGGTGAGGGGGCCGCCGTAGTGCGCGGCCACGCCGGCGTCGATCCCGTCGGCCTGCACGGCGCCGTCGAGTTCGAGCAGCGGGGACACGTTTTCCGAGGGCACGTTTTCTGAGGGCACGGATGCGGCGGTCATGGCGCTCTTTCCAGCTGGTTATTCGACGCGCTTGAGGCGTCCGGAGGCGTGCGTTCGCAGGCTCTGGCCGAGTGCGGCGATGTCCCAGGCCCAGAGCAGGTGGCCGTCGACCAGGCCGTAGAGCCTCGTCGCGGCGGAGTAGGGTTTAGCGCCCTGGGTGCGCATCACGGCATCCGTCGCGAGGTCGATCCGCGGACCCTTGACCTCGCCGAGGTAGATCTCCGCGACACCGCCGGGGTGCACGATGGTCACGTCGATGTCGAAACCGCCATCCGCGTTGCGGAGCGTTTCCACCGCCGACGCCGTCACGAACGGATGCGCGCCCTCCGCTGGCAGCAGGCCGGGACCCGGGTCGCCGGCGCCCTGGGGGCGGCTCAGCCGCCAGTACCCGGTTTCGGTCATCAGTGGGGTCTTCTCACCGTTGTCGGAGCCGGGTTCCGGCTCGAGCCAGGTGTACGAGCTGTAGTTCAGGTGCGGCAGGCCGTCATGGCTGAAACTGAGCCGGTGGCCGAACTCGCGGCTGACCGACTCCTCGCCGACGACATAGTCGAGCACTCCCGAGCCCTCCCAGACACCGAGCAGCCACGACAGTGGAACGAGTTCGGCGGGGAGCTGGGTGGGGAGCTCGAACATCGAAGGTTACCGCTGCCCCCGGAACAGCTTGAACAGGACCATGCCGGAGACCCAGGCGATCGACAGGCTCGCCAGCGCGAGAAGCCCCAGGAAGAAGATTTCGAGTGCAAGGGTAGACATGCGTTCACTCTATCCCGCCGCGGGAGGTTCGATTACTAGACGAGGCCAATCAGGGCGAAGATTCCGGAGGCGACCGCGAGCACGACCACCGCTCCGGCCAGGCTCCGCGTCACACGGTCCACGTAGCCGTCCTTACGGCCGGTGGCCAGTTGCACGCAGAGGGTTCCGATCACGCAGCCCGCGAAGGACAGGCCGACCCAGACCAGGTGCTGGCCGGGCAGGGACAACGCTCCCACCAGGACCGCGCACACGACGGCGAAGGCCCAGACCCCCACGACACTTCTCCACTGCCAGCTCACTCTCTTATTCTGCCCTGCCCGGCGATCATTCGGCGGCACGCTAGTATGGGGCCACGATCTTTGGAGGGTGCGCGTGGCCCAGTTGTTGATCCTGACCTCGGCGGTCAACACTGACGTTCTTCCCGCCCTCGCATTGCTGTCGCACAGCACACGCATCATTCCGGCCCAGCCGGATCAGCTCGTTCGTGCGCCCGATTCCGATCTGGTCCTGGTCGACGCGCGCACCAACCTGATCGGGGCCAAGTCCCTCTGCCAGATCCTCCGCACCACCGGGAGCCTGATGCCGGTGCTGCTGGTGATCACGGAAGGCGGTCTCGCGGCGGTGAGCCCGGACTGGGGCGTCGACGACGTCATCCTCGACACGGCCGGACCGGCCGAGGTGGACGCCCGCATCCGTCTGGCCGCCGGTCGTACCCCGCGGCCGGAGGAATCCGCCACCATCCGCGCGGCCGGCGTGGTCATCGACGAGGCCAGCTACTCGGCGAAGGTGCACGGCCGCCCGCTCGACCTCACCTACAAGGAGTTCGAGCTGCTGCGTTTCCTGGCCGCCCACCCGTCGCGGGTCTTCACCCGGGAGCAGCTGCTCAGCGAGGTCTGGGGCTACGACTACTTCGGCGGCACGCGCACGGTCGACGTGCACGTGCGACGGCTGCGCGCCAAGCTCGGCGACCAGGAATCGCTGATCGGCACGGTGCGCAACGTGGGCTACCGCTTCAACGTGACCGAGCAGGACGGGACCCGTGGCATTCATCCGGTCCGCGACTAACCTCTCCGACCCGGCCTTCGCGGCCGAGTTCGACCGCGTCGCCGCGGCGGCGACGGCCCACGACGACTACCAGCCGTTCAACGAGCAGGCCCGATTCGACCTGGCCTCCGGGCGGCGCACGCCGTTCCTCGTGACGAGCGGGGACGCGGACACCCACCCCGGGGACGCGGACACCGGCGTCGTGGGCGCGGGGATCATCGGCGCGGGCGAACTCGACCTCGTGATCGACCCCGCCGCCCGGCGGCTCGGGCACGGCGGCGACGCCCTCGGCCGGCTTTTGACGGATGCCCCGGGCGACCTCCGCCTGTGGTCACACGGTGACCACCCGGCGGCCCGGGCCCTGGCCGAACGCTTCGGGTTCGCCGCCGAACGCACCCTGCTGCAGCTGCGGAAGGACCTGACGGCCGCCCCGCCCGTTCCGGACGGGGCCGACCCGGCGAACCCGGCCCACCTCGCCCACCCGGCGGACGGCATCGTCATCGAGGCGTTCCGGCCCGGCACGCACGACGCGGACTGGGTGGCGCTCAACGCGCTCGTCTTCGCGAGCCACCCGGAACAGGGACTGATCACCGAGCAGGACCTCGCGGCCCGCCAGGCGGAATCCTGGTTCGACGCCGGCGACTTCCTGCTCGCCCGGGAGGCCGCGTCCGGCCGACTACTCGGCTACAACTGGCTCAAGGTGGAGCCCGGCTCCCCCGTCGGCGAAATCTACGTCATCGGCGTGCATCCGGATGCCGCCGGGCGCGGCCTCGGCCGCCGGCTCATGCAGGCCGGCCTCGACCGCCTCCGCGAACGCGGCTGCAGCACCGTGGATCTCTACGTGGAGGCCGACAGCGTCGCGGCGGTGAACCTGTACCGCTCCCTCGGTTTCACCGACCGAACGGTCGATGTGCAGTACCACCGACACATTCGTTAGCCGGTGTTCATGCCGGATCGTCGCATCCGTGTGCCTCACAGTGTCAAGATGGGGAGATGGACGGCGATAACATCCAGACCGAATCGGGACTGGGCAGCGACTTTGACGACGACTTCGATCCCCTGATCGGAGTGAACGATCCGGCGTTACCCAAGGAGCGGTACCTCGACCGCGAACTGAGCTGGCTGGCGTTCAACCAGCGGGTGCTCGAACTCGCCGAGGATCCCGACCTGCCGGCGCTGGAGCGGGCGAACTTCCTCGCCATCTTCGCCAGCAACCTGGACGAATTCTTCATGGTGCGGGTGGCCGGACTGAAACGGCGCATCCTCACCGGGCTGGCCGTGCCGACCAACATCGGGCGCGCACCCCAGGACGCCCTCTCCGACATCTCCGCCACGGCGCACGTGCTGCAGGACCGGCACGCCCACGCGTTCCAGGACCTCGTCAGCCCGGCCCTGGCCGAAGCCGGGATCGACATCGTCAACTGGGACACCCTGGACGAAGCCGACCGCCGTTCCCTGCGCGACTACTTCTCGAACCAGATCTTCCCGGTGCTGATGCCGCTCGCCGTCGATCCGGTGCACCCGTTCCCGTACATTTCGGGGCTCTCGCTCAACCTCGCCGTGCGCGTGCGCAACTCGAAGACCGGCAAGCAGGAGTTCGCCCGGCTCAAGGTGCCCACCATGCTCCCGCGCTTCGTGCGCGTGGACCGCCGGGAGAACGTCGACAGCGTGCGCTTCATCACCCTCGAGGACCTGATCGCGAACCACCTCGGCGACCTGTTCCCCGGCATGGACATCCTCGAACACCACGTCTTCCGGGTCACCCGCAACGAAGACGTCGAGATCGAAGAGGACGAGACCGAGAACCTGATCAAGGCCCTCGAGAAGGAGCTGCTGCGTCGCCGCTTCGGCCCGCCCATCCGCCTCGAGATCACCGAGGACATGGACGAGGTCACCCTCGGCCTGCTGGTGCGCGAGCTCGACGTGACCGAGCAGGAGGTCTACCGCCTGCCCGCGCCGCTCGACCTGGGCGGCCTGTTCGACCTGCGCATCGACCGGCCCGACCTGCGGTACGCCAAGCATGTCCCGACGACGGCCGTGCAGCTGCTCGCGCCCGAGCCCAACGCGGAACCGGACATCTTCAGCGCCATCGGCCGCCGGGACATCCTGCTGCACCACCCCTACGAGTCGTTCGCGACCAGCGTGCAGGCGTTCCTGGAGCAGGCCGCCGCCGACCCGAACGTGCTCGCCATCAAGCAGACCCTGTACCGCACCTCCGGGGACAGCCCCATCGTGGAAGCGCTCATCGCCGCCGCCGAATCCGGCAAGCAGGTGCTCGCGCTGGTCGAGATCAAGGCCCGCTTCGACGAGCAGGCGAACATCACCTGGGCCCGCAAGCTCGAAAAGGCCGGCGTGCACGTGGTCTACGGCCTCGTCGGCCTGAAGACCCACTGCAAGCTCGCCCTCGTCGTGCGGAACGAAGGCGGGGTGCTGCGCCACTACAGCCACATCGGCACCGGCAACTACAACCCCAAGACCAGCCGGATGTATGAGGACCTCGGTCTCCTGACTGCGGACCCGCAGGTCGGGAAGGACCTCACCCGGCTGTTCAACGAGCTCTCCGGCTACGCCATCGAGAAGAAGTTCAAGCGCCTGCTCGTGGCGCCGCTGCACCTGCGCCGAGGGCTGCTCAAGAGCATCGCGGCGGAGACCGCAGCCGCCCAGGCCGGCAAGCCCTCCGGCATCCGGATCAAGGTCAACTCCATGGTCGACGAGGCCATCATCGACGCTCTCTACCGGGCCAGCCAGGCCCGGGTGCCGGTCGAGATCTGGGTACGCGGCATCTGCAGTCTCAAACCGGGCGTGCCCGGGATGAGCGAGAACATCAAGGTGCGCTCCATCCTCGGCCGCTACCTCGAACACTCGCGGATCTTCTCCTTCCACACGAACGGCGACCCGCAGGTCTACATCGGCAGCGCCGACATGATGCACCGCAACCTCGACCGCCGCGTCGAGGCACTGGTGCGCCTGGTCGACCCTGACCACCTCACCGAAATCGACGCCCTCTTCACCCGGGCGATGGACGACCGCACCTCGTCGTGGTGGCTGGACAGCTCGGGCGAGTGGACCAGACACCACCAGGACGAATCCGGGCAGCCGCTCGACGACATGCAGAACAGGCTCATGCAACAAATCTCCCTCCGCAAGCGCCCAACGGGCCGTCGATGACCGACCCCGTCTACGCCGCCGGCGCCGTCTGCTGGCGTTTGATCGACGGCAAGATGAACGTCCTGCTGATCCACCGCACCGTGTACGGCGACGTGACCATTCCGAAGGGGAAACTCGATCCGGGTGAAACGCTGCCGCAGACGGCCGTGCGCGAGATCGAAGAGGAGACCGGGCTGGCCGTGGCCCTGGGGGTGCCGCTGGGCATCTCGGCCTACTCTCTGCTCAACGGACGCGAGAAGATCGTGCACTACTGGGCCGCGGAGGTCTCCCCGGAAGCCATCCAGCAGTCGACGTTCGTCCCGAACGGCGAGGTGGCCGCGATCGAGTGGGTCACCATCAAGAAGGCCCGAACCTACCTGAGCTACACGCCCGACGTCGACATCATCGACGCGTTCGCGAAACTCGTCGACACCGGCGTCACCCGCACGTTCGCCCTGATCGCGCTCCGGCACGCCAAGGCGGTGCAGCCGGGCAACTGGGACGGCACGGACAGCAGCAGGCCCCTCACCGAGCGGGGCGTGAAGCAGGCCACCGCCATCGTGCCCACGATCACCGCCTGGCAGCCGCGCCGGATCGTGTCGAGCACGGCGACCCGCTGTGTGACCACCGTCGCCCCGTTGGCCGCGGCCACGGGCATCCCGGTCAAGCGCACCGAGCGGTACAGTCAGGACGCGTTCGAGCAGGGCACCGCGGATGTGCGGTCCGGCATCGGCAAGCGGGTGCGGTCGCGCAAGACGGCCGTCATCTGCAGCCACGGGCCGGTGCTGCCGAAGATCCTGCACGAGATCGCCCTCGCCACGGGCAGCACATACGGTTCCTACATTTCGGATGCCGCGGCGCTGGAAACGGGATCGTTCTCGGTCGTGCACCTCTCCGCCGACAATCCGAGCGCCGGGATCGTCGCGATCGAAACCCACTCGCCCGCGGTCTGACCGGGCATTCCTTCAACGCGTGGTGGCGGACCCATAGCGGCCCGCCACGATGCGTTAACCTTCCGTTCACCTGCGTGCAGGGGTGTCGTTAACCACGAGGAATAGTGTCTCCCCGAGGCCAGCACCGGTCTCGACTACGCAGTCATTTTCTTTGCAGTCAACCCTCGAAAGGGATCCTTGTGAACTTCACGCGTTTTGGCCGACCCGCGGTCATCGCCGTCGTTGCCGCTCTTGCACTGTCTTCTTGTGCCTCGAACGAATCCGCCACTCCTGCCAGCACCGAGGGCGCTGCCAGCGCTCTCACCGGCACCCTCACCGGCGCCGGTTCCTCCGCGCAGGGCTCGGCCCAGGAAGCCTGGATCGCAGCGTTCCAGACGGCCAACCCCGACGTCACGGTCAACTACGACCCGTCCGGCTCCGGCGCCGGCCGCGAAACCTTCATCGGCGGCGGCTCCGACTTCGCCGGCAGTGACTCCTACCTCAAGGACGAAGAGCTGGCCGGCACGTTCGCCGCCTGCGCTCCCGGCTCCTCGGCCGTCGACCTCCCGGTCTACATCTCCCCGATCGCCGTGATCTTCAACGTCGAGGGCGTCAAAGACCTCAACCTGGACTCCGGCACGCTCGCCAAGATCTTCAAGGGCGAGATCACGACCTGGAACGACCCGGCCATCGCCGCGTTGAACCCGAAGGCGACGCTCCCCGCGACCGCGATCACCGCCGTGCACCGCTCGGACGACTCCGGCACCACCAAGAACTTCACGGACTACCTGTTCCAGACCGCCCCCGACGTGTGGACCGATGCACCGGCCGACCCGTTCCCGCTGCAGTCCGGTGAGGGCGCCAAGGGCACCTCCGGTGTCGTCGACGCCGTCACCAACGGCGTGGGCACCATCGGCTACGCGGATGCCTCGAAGGCCGGCGACCTCGGCGTCGCCAAGATCAAGGTCGGCGACAAGTTCGTCGGCTACACGGCCGATGCTGCTGCCGCCGTCGTCGCCGACTCGCCCCTCGTCGAAGGCCGCGACAAGAGCGACCTCGCCATCAAGATCAACCGTCTCACCACGGACCCGACGCACTACCCGCTCGTTCTCGTGAGCTACGCCGTCGTCTGCACCGAGTACGCCGACGCAGCACAGGGCGAACTGGTCAAGGCCTACGTCAGCTACATGGCCGGCTCCGACGGCCAGTCCGTCGCCGCATCCGCCGGTGGCGCCGCGCCGCTGTCGACCGAACTCGCCGACAAGGTCTCCGCAGTTCTCGCCACCATCAAGTAACACTCGTCACCAGCATCACCTCAGGTCAGCCCGGTTCGGGAGGCGTCGCATTGCATGCGCCTCCCGGACCGGGCAGACTGAGGTTTGTGGCCAGCGGCTCGAACCTCCCCCACACTCACCACCTCACCACCTCAGGGAGATGCCAGGCATGACCACCGCAGTTGCCCGTGGAACGATCCGGGCGCCTCAGCGCCCGGGCGACCGCATCTTCTCCACCGCCACGGTGGTCTCCGGCGGCCTGATCCTCGCCGTGCTCGCCTCCGTTGCCGCCTTCCTGCTGGTGCAGAGCCTCCCCGCCTTCGTGGCCAAGCCGGAGGACTTCACCGGCGGCTACACCAACTTCTGGTCCTACGTCTGGCCGCTCGCCTTCGGCACGCTCTGGTCCGCGTTCCTGGCCCTGCTCATCGCCGTTCCACTGGCCATCGGCATCGCGCTGTTCATCTCCCACTACGCTCCCCGCAAGCTCTCGCAGGGACTGGGCTACATCGTCGACCTGCTCGCCGCCGTGCCATCCGTGGTCTTCGGCCTCTGGGGCATCGGCGTTCTCGCGCCGCTGCTGCAGCCCTTCTACGCCACCCTGGTGGCATGGTTCGGCTGGATCCCGCTCTTCGCCGGTCCCGTCTCCGGCACCGGCCGCACGATCCTGACGGTCGCGATCGTGCTGGCCGTCATGGTGCTGCCGATCATCACCGCCCTGTGCCGGGAGATCTTCCTGCAGACCCCCGTTCTCTACGAGGAGGCGTCCCTCGCCCTCGGAGCGACCCGCTGGGAAATGATCGCGATGGCCGTGCTGCCCTTCGGCCGCTCCGGAATCATCTCGGCGTCGATGCTCGGACTGGGCCGCGCGCTGGGTGAGACGATGGCCGTGGCCATGGTGCTCTCACCCAGCTCCCAGGTGGTCTTCCAGCTGCTCACCTCGCAGAACCCCACCACGATCGCCGCCAACATCGCCCTGAACTTCCCGGAGGCGCACGGGACCGGCGTGAACATCCTGCTGGCTACCGGCCTGGTGCTCTTCGTGATCACGCTGGCCGTGAACATGGTCGCCCGCCTGATCATCAACCGCCGCAAGGCCTTCTCGGGAGCGAACTGATGAGCACGACCACCATGGCGGCGCCCATGACGAACTCGCTCACGGCCGGCAAGCTTCCGAAGCACTCGGGCCTCGCCGTGCTGCTGGGCAGCTGGCTGGTCACCGCCGCGGTGTTCTTCGTGGTGCAGCTCTCCGGAGCCAGCGAGAGCTTCAACATCGCCGGCACGCTCTTCTTCGGCACGGTGCTCTACTGCGTCGCGATCTACCTGCTGTCCTACTTCGTCGAGGGCGTGCGCAAGGCCAAGGACCGTCTGGTCACCGCCCTGGTCACCGCCGCCTTCGTGGTGGCCCTGCTCCCGCTCATCTCCCTGGTGGCCACCACGGTGATCAACGGCCTGCCCGCCTTCCTCACCCCGACGTTCTTCACGGCGTCCCAGCGCAACGTGGTCGGCGCGGGTGGCGGCGCCCTGCACGCCGTGATGGGCACGCTGCTGATCACGGGAGTCGCCACCCTCATCTCGGTGCCGATCGGGCTGCTCACGGCGATCTACCTGACCGAGTACGGCCGGGGCCGGCTGTCTCGGGCGATCACCTTCTTCGTCGACGTGATGACGGGCATCCCCTCGATCGTCGCGGGCCTCTTCGCCTTCGCCCTGTTCTCCCTGCTGTTCAACGACCCGGGCATCCGGTTCGGTTTCGGTGGCGCGATCGCCCTGTCGGTGCTGATGATCCCGGTGGTCGTGCGCTCGAGCGAGGAGATGCTCAAGCTCGTGCCGAACGAGCTGCGCGAGGCCGCGTACGCGCTCGGCGTGCCGAAGTGGCTGACCATCCTGAAGGTCGTTCTGCCCACCTCCTTGGCCGGTATCGTCACCGGCATCATGATCTCGATCGCACGCGTGATCGGCGAGACCGCGCCGCTGCTGATCATCTCCGGGTTCACGGCGAGCATGAACTACGACCTGTTCAACGAGCGCATGATGACCCTTCCGGTGTTCGTGTACACGCAGTACGCCAACCAGGGCGCTGACACCCAGGCCTACCTGGACCGGGCCTGGGCCGGCGCGCTCACCCTCGTCCTGATCGTGATGCTGCTGAACGCCCTCGCCCGCATCATCGCCAAACTCTTCTCCCCCAAGCTCGGCCGCTAGGCTCCACCGGCGGCCGCTGGCCGTCCAACTCGAAGGAATGCATGTCCAAGCGCATTGAAGTCAACGACCTCAACGTCTATTACAGCAAGTTCTTGGCTGTCGAAGGCGTGTCGCTGACGATCGAGCCTCGCACCGTGACGGCCCTGATCGGGCCCAGCGGGTGCGGCAAGTCCACGTTCCTGCGCACCCTCAACCGCATGCACGAGGTCATCCCGGGGGCCTACGTCACCGGCGAGGTGCTCATCGACGGCAACAACCTCTACGGCCCCGGCGTGGACCCGGTGCTCGTGCGCCGGCAGGTCGGGATGGTGTTCCAGCGCCCGAACCCGTTCCCCACCATGTCGATCGGCGACAACGTGCTGGCCGGCGTGAAACTCAACAACCGCCGGATGGCCAAGACCGACGCCGACGACCTGATCGAGAAGTCCCTGCAGGGTGCGAACCTCTGGAACGAGGTCAAGGACCGGCTCGACAAGCCCGGCTCGAGCCTCTCCGGCGGTCAGCAGCAGCGCCTCTGCATCGCGCGGGCGATCGCAGTGCAGCCCGACGTCATCCTGATGGACGAGCCCTGCTCGGCCCTCGACCCGATCTCGACGCTCGCGATCGAGGACCTGATCGAGGAGATGAAGTCCGAATACACGATCGTGATCGTCACTCACAACATGCAGCAGGCATCCCGGGTCTCCGACCGCACCGGCTTCTTCAACATCGCCGGCACCGGCAAGCCCGGCAAGCTGATCGAGTACGACGACACGACCACGATCTTCTCCAACCCGAGCATTCAGGCCACCGAGGACTACGTCTCCGGCCGCTTCGGCTAACCCGCCGCCCACCCCGGCTCGCCCCGCACGAGGGCCTGCCCCGAACGAATTCGACGGAGATTTTGGCCAAAACGCGCCAAAATCGCCTGATCCGGCCCCGTGGGAGCAGAATCTCCGTCGAATTGGTTCGGGCGGGGCTCAGGTGGTGCGGGCCAGGAGGTGCCGGTTCAGGGCGAGGGTGCGCTCCGGGTCGGTCGGCAGGGACTGCCCGTCGAGTTCGGTGACGTGCACGGCCATCCGGATGCTGGACACCAGCCAGACCGCGTCCGCCGCCCGCAGCTCCGGGGCGGTCAGGTCACGGTACTCCGTGCGCTCCCCGGCCGCCTGCAGGTATTCGAAGACGCTCTGCTGGGTCGTTCCGTGCAGGATGGCCCCGCTCGGCACCGGCGTGACGTAGACCCCGCCGGACCGGATGACGACGCTCGAGGTGGGGCCCTCCAGCACAAACCCGTCATGGGTGAGGAAGATCGTGTCGTCGGCGCCGCGGCGCTTCGCCTCCCGCAGCGCCGCCATGTTCACCGCGTAGCTGAGGGTTTTGGCCCCCATCAGCAGCCACGGGGCCTGCTCGGCCACGCCCCGCGGATAGCCGCGGTCCAGCGTGACCGCACGCACGCCATCCGTGCGGACGGGCCCGAAGTCGGGCGCCGCGGTCGCCTGCAGCCAGGCCGTGGCGACCGGACCGGGTTCGACCCCGCGGCTGAGCACGATCTTCAGCGCGATCTCGCCCGTGCGCGGCAGCCGCTCCATGGCATGCGTGATCGCGGCGAACCACTGGGCGACGTTGGGCGCCGGCAACTCGCAGATCTCGGCGGAGTTGCAGAGCCGACCGATGTGCGGTCCCACCTCCTGCGGGGACCCGTCGATGAACCCCAGGGTTTCGAAGATCCCGTCCCCGCGCTGGGCGCTGAGGTCGTCCACGCGCAGGGCGGGCGCGTCGGAGTTCACCTCATGGAACGTGTCGCTGAAATCCGTGCGGGGTGAATCGGCCGGAACCGGGTCGATCAGCAGCGTGAATGGCAGTGTCATACGCCGAGCATAAACGATGCGTCAGGAACTCTGGATGGCGACAATCGGGTCGGTGGTGGGCTGACGGGAGCCGCCGCGGGGTTCCACGGTGACGCCGATCGTGTCTCCCGCCGTCATGCTGCCGTCCAGCACGCGCCAGACGGTGCCCGCGCCGGAGGAGTCGAAGGTGCCCGCCGGGACCGCGCCGTCGCCCCCGATGTACCAGAGCTGGTAGTCCTTGTCGGAGGGCAGGGACGGCAGGTCGTCGACCAGCAGCGCCGAAAGGTGGCGCTCGCTGGACCAGACCAGGGTGGCCGGATGCCCGTCGGCCGTGGTCGTCGACGCCCGCTGCGAATCCGGGGCGGCGTTGATCTGGGCCAGGCCGGCGGCCTGCTGCTGCTCGAACTGGTTCGTGTTGAAGGCCTGCCCGGCGAATCCGCCGGCCACGAACAGCGCCACGGCCGCTGCGGCGGCCAGCAGGAGTCCGACCGGGCGCTGGAACCAGCGGCTGCGGGCCCGCTGCGCGGCCGCCCCGCCGATCGGGGTCACGGTCGCGGGGGCATCCGCGGGGGCATCCGTCGTCTCGGGCTTCGTCGTCTCAGGCCTCGTCTGAGCGGGCTTAAGCGTCTCGGGCCGGGCGGCCTCGGTCGCGCCCGGTTCGGCCTGCGGGGCAGCGACCGGAGCGACCGCAGCCGCCGGACCGGCCAGCGCGGGCAGCTGGGGTGTCGCCGCGAGCTCGGCCATCAGCGAGGCCTTCAGCCCCGGGGTGGGCTGCACGGGCGCCGCGGCCAGACCCAGCGCGACGGCGGTGTCGCCGAGCTCGGCAGCCTCAATCCGGGCCTGCTCCGATTCGGCGAGGTGCTTCTCGTAGGCGGCGGCGTCGTCAGCGCCGAGCGCGTTCAGGGCGTAGGCGCCGGCCAGGTCGCCCGGGTTGTCGCCGCGTTCGACGCCGTTCTGGCGGGTGTTCTCGCTCATGACGCCACGCCCAATTCGTCGCGCAGCCGGATCATGCCGTCTCGCAACCTCGTCTTCACCGTTCCGAGCGGGATCTGCAACCGCTCGGCCACTTCACTCTGGCTGAGGCCGCCGTAGTAGGCGAGGCTGATCGCCTGACGTTGCAGTTGCGTCAATCTGGACATCGCCTTCTCCACCCTTTCGTGCTCGAGCCGTACTTCCACTGTTTCGGATACCTCGTCGTAGGCGACCGCGAGGTCGCGGATGCCGATCTTCGTGTCACGATCGCGACTGGCCTGCGACGACCGGATCCGGTCGACGGCGCGCCGGTGCGCCATCGTCAGAATCCAGGTCGAGGCGCCGCCACGCTGAACCTCATACCGTGTCGCCGACTGCCAGATTTCCAGGAAGATCTCCTGGGTCACCTCTTCCGACTGGGCGGGATCGACCAGCAACCGTCTGACCAGACCCAGCACGCGTGGTGCCATCTGGTCGTACAGCTCGCCGAACGCCGCTTCGTCCCCCCGCGCCACCCGGCCGAGGAGTTGTTCCTTGGATTCCGGGACCGTCGACTCTAGGTCGAAGTCGAAGTCAGCAGTCATGAGAACAAGCATGTCAGGTCTTTTCCCGTTCCATGACTGAGGTTCGGGGCCGAGTCCGGATCGGATTGGTCACGATTGCGACCGCAGACCGCGGGGAGGACGAGTGAAGGCCGGGCCGCAGAACGCCTCTCGGCGCGAGGCCGCTCAAAGCGGCGAATATTGGAGCCCGGGGTTACTGCGGCCCGACCAGGATCCAGTGTAAACGACGCGGCCGGCGAATTCGTCTAGTCCAGCGACTCGCTGCGCCACAGCCGGGCGCAGGAACCGAACTCCTGCGCGGTGGTCGAGAAGCGCAGGGCGCGGGTGGTGAGTTCGGTCGACCGCACCGGCTGCGTCGTCTCCAGGTCGTCGGCGATGCTCGTGCACCCGACGGAGGTGACGCGGCAGAACGCCGCCGCCCGGTCCAGCGCCACGGCGAAGTCGCCGGTGAAGATGCCCCGCAGGATCTGGTCGGCCAGGGCGATGATCTCCCCCGGCCCCGTGGGCGCCACGGCGCCCGCGACCAGCGGATCGATGGCGACCGTGACCTCGGTTCCGCGCTGGTACAGGAACGCGGTGCCTTCCGGATCCTGACGGATCAGCAGCCGCACCAGGTAGAGCCGCCAGAGCGCGCCCGGGAGACTGCGCGGCGTCGCCCGTGACCACAGCTCGGCCACGGCGTCGATGCCGTGCTCGTCGGTGTAGGCCACGAGGCGATCCACGACGGCCGGGTCAGGGTCGCGGCGCACGCGCGCCAGAAGAGCGTGCGCCGTTTCGTGCGCGACCCGGCTGATCAGCGCAGGGTCCTCGCCCCCCTGGAAGGATTCGAATTTGCTGCCGGAGAACTGGGTCGGCTTGTGGAAGTCTTCGGCCATCGCATCCTCCTGTGTGTTCGCTGTGGGCGCATCCGTCTCGACGCTTGCGGGACGTTCTCTCACGGTACCGAGAAAAACCCTCGGGCAATCCCCTGTACATTATTAACCGCGGGCCTCTAGCTCAGTTGGTAGAGCAAAGGACTTTTAATCCTTGGGTCGTCGGTTCGAGCCCGACGGGGCCCACTTTCTTCATTCGGGGCATGCAACCTGAGATGGAATTCGCGATGACCTTCCAGACGCTGGCGATCATCTCCGTGGTGGCATTGCTCGGCCCGTTGCTGGCGATCCCCCGCCGGTGGAGCCTGCCGGTGATGTTCGGGCAGCTGCTGGCCGGCATCCTCGTGGGCCAGACCGGGCTCCGGCTCGTGGATCCGACCGATCCGACGCTCACCTTCCTGGCGGACGTGGGCTTCGCCCTGATGATGTTCGTCGCCGGCAGCCACGTGCCTATGCGGGACGGGCAGCTTCGCTCCGCGCTCGGTACGGGTGTGGCCCGTGCCGGCCTGGTCCTGGTTCCCGCCGTCATCCTCGGCGTCGGCATTGCCGCCCTGTTCGGCACCCTGCACGCCCCGCTGTACGTCGTGCTGATCGCGTCGTCGTCCGCCGCCCTGGTACTGCCGATCGTGCAGTCCCTGCGGCTGCGCGGTACCCCGCTCCTGCAGCTGACGGCCCAGGTGGCCGTCGCCGACATCGCCGCGATCATCGCGCTCCCCCTCGCGATCGATCCGCCCAACGCCGCACGCACGGCCCTGGGCGCGCTCATCGTCTCGGCCGCGGCCCTGTCCCTGTATCTGGTGCTGTCCTGGCTGGAGCGGAACGGATCGCGGATCGCGGTGCACCATCTGTCGGAGCAACGCAAGTTCGCCCTCGAACTCAGGCTCCAGCTGGCCACCCTGTTCGCGATGGCCGCCCTCGCCGTGTACCGCAATGTGTCGATCATGCTCGCTGGCTTCTCGTTCGGACTCGCGGTCGCGGCGGTCGGCGAGCCGCGTCGGCTGGCCCGGCAGCTGTTCGCCCTCGCGGACGGATTCCTGGGGCCTCTGTTCTTCGTCTGGCTCGGCGCTTCCCTCAACCTGCTCGACCTGGTCGACCATCCGCAGATGATCCTGCTGGGGCTGCTGCTCGGCGGTGGGGCGCTGCTGGCCCACATCGTCACGCGGCTGCTCGGGCAGGAGCTCCCGCTCGGCGTCTTGTCCGCGGCCCAGCTCGGGGTGCCCGTCGCGGCCGTGACGATCGGCACCCGGTCAGACCTGCTGCTGCCCGGCGAAGGGGCGGCCGTGATCCTCGGGGCGCTCATCACCGTCGTGGCCTCCGCACTCGCGGGCGGCCGGGCAGCCAAGAAGCAGGCCCGGGCGGCGGAGACGACCCCCGCAGCACCCTGACCGGCCCCGCACGGATGCTCTGCCCGGGAATTCCCGGCCCGCACCCAGCGTTGACACGGTCAGCGCTCGGGTAGCCCCTTCATACTTCACGTCAATGGAGCGGCCAGAGCCGCACCAGCGACAGAAGGAGGTCGCAGATGGGAAAAGTGAATGAAGAAGTTGAAATCGAGTCCGGCGTCGTGACGAAGTACCGACGCCACGCCAACGGGCACGGCCTGGTGTCCCCCGACGCGCGGGTGCACCCCGGTGCGTTCGTGTCCCGCACGGCGTATGTAGAAAGCGGCGCACGGGTCGGACCGGAGGCGTGGATCGGGCCGGGCAGCTGGATCGACCACGACGCCCGAGTCGGATCACGGGTGTTCATCGGCCAGAACGTGCATGTCGGCGCGGAAGCGGGCATCGGCAGCGGAGCGCGCCTGGGCAGTTATGTGCGCATCGGCCGGCGCGCACGCGTGGCCTCGGGCAGCATCCTGGACCGCGACGTGAGCGTGCCGGACGACGGCGTGGTCGGCACCGCACCGGCCTCCGCCGGGCGCGGATCCGCAGCCATGGCACCACGGAGCATCTCCGCTGGCGCGCCCGGATTGCCCGGACCGGCACCGGCCCGGCTCGACGTGGCGGCGTAACGCCCCCCAGCACCGCTGCGCCGCTGCGGTCGGCCGACAGGTCACTGCCTGTAACCAAGTGCCTGTAACCAGTTCGACGGAAATTCTGCGGTAAAAAACGACATCGGGCCTGTTTCGGGCCGATTTTGGCAAAATCTCCGTCGAATTCGTTAGGGCAGGGTCGTTCAGGGGAGTCGCCGGGAACCGGGCGGGTTCCCGGCCAGAGCAGGACTAGCGCAGGGCGACCAGGGCAGCGGCCTAGAGCAGGGTGAGCAGGGCCTGCGCCGCCGCGAAAATCAGCAGCCCGGCGAGCGCGCCGACGACCGTGCCGTTGATCCGGATGAACTGCAGGTCCTTGCCGACCTGCAGTTCGATCTTCTCGGCGGTCTCGGCGGCATCCCACCGCGCCACGGTCTCGGTGATCACGCCGGCGATCTCATGCCGGTAGCTGCGCACCACGTAGCTCGCCGAGTCGGCCAGCCAGCGGTCGATACGGGAGCCCAGCGCCGCATCCGTGGTCAGGCGAACGCCCACCTCCATGGCGGTCGAACGGATGCCCGCGCACAGTTCGCTCTCCGCATCCTTCAGCGCCTCGACCAGCGACGCTTTCACCGATTCCCAGGTCTCGCTCGCGAACTCGCGCAGCCGGGCGCTGTCGAGCAGCTCCACCTTGACGGTTTCGATCCGGTTGATCATGGCCGGGTCGTGCTGCAGATCGTCCATCACCTCGGCGAGGTAGCGGTCGATCGCCTCGCGGAGGGGATGCGCGGCATCCGCCCGCACGCCGGCGATGAAGGCGAGCACCTCCCGGTGGGCCTTGTCGTCGACCAGTTTGTCGACGAAACCGGGCATCCAGCTCGGCAGCCGCTGGGACACGGCCCGGCCGAAGGCTTCCGGATGCGTGAGCAGCCAGCCCTCGGCCCGCTCGAGCAGCAGGTCCACGAGGGCGTGCTGCCGGCCGGACTCGACCATCCGCTGCCCCACCCGGCCGATCGGCGGAGCCCACTCCGGCCGCAGCAGGTGCTCGCGCGCCACGGTCTCGATCAGATCCTTGATCGCGTCGTCGCTGAGCAGCTCGAGCAGTCCGGCGCCGGCCACGGCCACCTCGTCGGTGAGCCGCCGGGCGTTCTCCGGCACGGACAGCCAGGCTCCGAGCCGGCGGGAGACCCCCATCGACTCCAGCTTGCCGCGGATGACCGCCTCGGAGAGGAAGTTGGTCTCGACGAACTCGCCGAGGCTGGCCCCGATCTCATCCTTGCGGCTCGCGATGATGTTCGTGTGCGGGATCCGCAGCCCCAGCGGGTAGCGGAACAGGGCCGTCACGGCGAACCAGTCCGCGATGGCGCCGACCATGCCGCCCTCGACCGCGGCGCGCACGTACTGGAGCCACGGGTAGGTGTCCTGGAGGGCGAACGAGGTCGCGAACACGACGGCCATGACCAGGAGCAGGCCGATCGCGAGTCGCTTCATCCGGATGAGCGCGCGGAGGCGGACGGCATCCTGCGGGCTCAGCGGCGGGCGGCCCGCCCCCGGCAGGGTCGCTGCCGCGGCCCCGGTCACGTCATTCCTCTGATGTTCGGCCATCCTCCCACCCTGCCCGATCAGCGCCGGGGAAGGAAACCGTGCGGGGCAGGTGCCGCCGAATCGGACAACTGTTGCCGGTGTGACGGCACCAGTGGTCCGGCTCGGGAACAGGTACCGGCGATCAGCAGTGGCAGTGGCCCTCCGGGGCCGGGGTGCTCGCCGGCACGTCCAGCACCGGGCTGCGGTCGAAGAAGCCGTCGGGCTTCAGCTTGAAGCCGGCGGTGTCGACGGGCATGATCGGCCAGTCCTCGATCCGCGGGTAGTGGGTCAGCCCGAAGGTGTGCCAGACCACGATGTCCTGGCCGTCGAGGTCCCGGTCGGCCGCCATGTAGGCCGGCAGCCCGGCGCCGCCGGCGTGCTGGTTCACGAAGTCCCCGGTGGGGTAGCGCTCGTCTTCGGCGAAGCGGGTCACCCAGAGGTCCTTGGTCGCGAAGGCCGCGCGCCGGGCCACCGAGGAGTTCTCGTCGGCGAGCAGGGTCGGCTGCCCCTCCGGGTAGAGCTTGTAGCCCACGGGCTCCCCGAGCCGGTTGAGCACGTTCGGGTTGGAGATGAGCCAGGTGCGCCCCGACCTCATGTCGGCCTCCCGCACCGCGTCCGATTCACGGGCCAGCAGGGTGCGCTTGCGGCTGAAGGCGTTGCCGCGTTCGTTCCCCTCGCCCATCGGCACGCGCACGGCCTCCTCCTCCTCGACCCGGTTCGTGTCGCCGTCGAGGGCCATGTCCAGGCGGGCGCTGAACAGGTGCTGGTGGAACGGTGCGCCCAGGCCGGGAGCCAGTTCGGAGGCATAGGGGTAGCCCTTGCCGGGGTAGGCGCTGGTGAAGACGACACCCGTGGCCTTGGCCTCGAACTCGATCGTGCCGTCGAGGTAGAGGTACCAGTAGAAGCCGTAGTCGTAGTTGCCGACCGTGGTGAAGAACGAGATCACGAAGCGACGGTTGCGCCGGGTGTAGTCGATTCCGGTCCAGAGGTCGCTGTGCTTGGCGAGGATACTCCAGTCCTCTTCGTGCATGCAGATTCCGTTTCGGATCTCGCGCGGGTTGCCGAAGCCATCCGTGATCACCGGGCTGAGGTAGGTGATCTCGCCCAGGCAGTCGCAGCCGAGCTCGAGCGAGTTGGCGTACTGGCCCACCAGGTATTCCCCGGTGTCGAAGTAGTTCTGCCACGAGCGCACGGGTGCGGGGTCGCCGTAGGGGACCACCATTTCCGCGATCGAGGCACGCCGGACGATGGAGCGGCGCACCCCGGCGTCGTCGAAGCCGATGTTGTGCAGCACGACGCCCTCGCGCACATCGAAGCCCACGTCCAGGCTCCACTTCTCCCACTCCACGTGGTTGCCGCCGGTCACCGTGAAGCTCGGCCCTTCCGGCTGGGTGATCTCGATCGGCTTGAGGGTCTCGCGGAGGGGACCGGTCAGCGTCGGGTCGGTGTAGTTGCCGTGCTCGGCCGGGATCGGGACCACGCCGAAGTCGATCACCTGGTCGACGGTCTTGCTGACGATGTCGACGTAGGCGACGAGACCGTCGACGGGGTGTGCCCAGGCGCTGTCCTCCGGGAAGTCCTGCACGAAGGCGAGGCCGCGCAGGATGCGCCGCCCCTTCTCCTCGGGGTATTCGAAGACCCCGGCGGACAGCGGCGCGACGCGCACGGTGTCGACGTCGAGGCCGCGTGCGGCGAGCGCCGCCAGCCAGCGCTCGTCATGCGTGAGCAGTTCCTCGACCGCGGCGAACTCCTCCTCGAGGACCGGCAGTTCGCCGGTCTCGGCGGTGTCGAGCACGACCACGGACTCGACCAGCTCCCGGGTGGCGGACACGGTGACGTCCTTCGGCGCCGCCCCGGAGACGTCGTGCAGGAACACGCGGAACCGGCGGTCGGGTTCGGCGGCGGCACCGCGGGGCGGGTCGAGCAGGCCCAGATAGGCCACCCGGATGCTCTCGCCCAGCAGCCCGGCGTCGGAGAGGATGCCGCGCACGGCGACGATCTCCGTATCCGAGGCCAGGGCGTAGGCGGCGTTGACTACGAGCGAGACGGGAGTCATGGTTTCCCTTTCCGGGGCTGTTTTCCTATGGTTGTAGAATAATAAGGTGTTACTAAGCTCGATGGCAAGGGTCTGTTTCCGGCCCCGTCCGGTCACGAGAGGGCAGCATGCCGAAGGTTGTCGACCACGACCAGCGCCGAGTGGAGCTCGTCAACGCGACCTGGCGCATCATCGCCCGCCAGGGCATCGAGGGTGCCACCATGCGTGAGATCGCCGCGGAAGCCGGCTTCGCCAACGGCGCCCTGAAGCCCTATTTCCCGACGAAGGACGACCTGCTCACCTTCGCTTTCGGCCACGTCTTCAGCCAGACCAGTCGACGGATGCGGGACGCCACGGCCGGGAAGGCCGGACTCGCGGCCCTGCGGGCCTACTGCCTCGAGATCCTGCCGCTCGACGACATCCGTCTCAGCGAGGCCCGCATCGTGATCCCCTTCTGGCAGAAGGCGCTGACCGACCCGCAGAAGGCCGCGGAACACGAGAACTCGATGCTGCAATGGCGCGCCACGATGCGCGAACAGCTCGGCGAGGCGCGGGAGCTGGGCGAGCTCCGGGGCAGCGTCCCGGACGACGAGGTCACGGGGCTGCTGATGAACTTCGTGCTCGGGGCGCAGATCACGGCCGTGCTCTCCCCGGCCGAGAATTCTCCGGACCAACTCGTCGCCCAGCTGGACGGCTACCTGGGCCTGTTCACCGCCGATCTTTTTTCAACGAGTGTTGAAAAAAGGCGTGACAAGCCGGGTGCGCTGGGCTAGGTTACTGGGAATCCGTTCACGCCAGCAAAGGAGCTACCGTGACCATGGCAACCCTCCCCCTGATCTCACGAGGATCAGACGACCGGGTGCAGAGCGCAGAGGCGAACACCTTCGCCCAATGGCGCACCCTCGTCTCCGATTCCTTCGTTCCCCTCGACGTCCGGTCTGACGCGAGCGAGTTCCACGGCACGCTGCGGTCCCGGGTGCTCGACGAGCTCTCCATCGTCGAGGTCACCGCGAACGGCCACCAGGTGCTGCGCACCCCGGCGCTGATCGCCCGGACGGACCGGCACTACTTCAAACTCAACCTGCAGCTCTCCGGCCAGGGCATCCTGATCCAGGACAACCGAGAGGCCACCCTCCGGCCCGGCGACCTCGCCGTCTACGACACGCACCGCCCGTACACCCTCGCCTTCGAGCAGGATTTCCGCACCCTGGTGCTGATGTTCCCCCACGACGCCCTCGACCTGCCCGTCGACGCCGTCGGCCAGCTCACGGCGAGACGGATGCCCGGCGACGCGGGCCTGGGCCGGATGATCAGCCCGTTCATGGTGCAACTGGCCGAGAACCTGGACGCGCTCAGCGGCAGCACCGGCCACCGGCTGGCCTACAACGCGGTCGACCTGGTCGCGACGATGTTCGAGAGCGAACTGAACATCCACCGCGAGCCGACGTCCGGCCCGCGCGGGGACCTGCTCGCCAGCATCCGCTCGTATATCGAAGGCGCCCTCGGCGACCCGGGGCTCTCCCCCGCGACCATCGCCGCGGCGCATTTCATCTCGACCCGCCACCTGCACAACGTGTTCCACGCGGCCGACACCACGGTCTCCAGCTGGATTCGGGCCCGCCGGCTCGAGCACTGCCGCCGGGACCTGCGCGACCCCATCCTGGCGGACCGCTCGGTGGGCGACATCGCCGCGCGGTGGGGCTTCATCGACGCCGCACACTTCAGCCGGATCTTCCGCGCCGCCTTCGGCGAGCCGCCCAGCGCCTACCGTCGCGGCTGAGCCGGCCGGGGGCGCCGGACCCTTCCCTGGGATCCAAGCTTCGTTCCCGGATTGGCAAGTGCGCAGCCCCGCACTGAGCCAGAGTCGTGACACTGGCTTCCACGAGAAGAAGCCGCTCAATGAGGAGCACCCCATGACAAGCACCCGAACCACCCCCGAGGCCGACGCCCCGGCCACCCTGCACACCGGCCGCCTGGGCGTCATCGGCATCGTCTTCTTCGTTGTCGCCGCCGCCGCACCGCTGGTCGGCATGACCGGCGCGGTACCGGTCGCCATCGTGCTCGGCAACGGCGCGGCCGCCCCCGGCGCCTACCTCGCGGTGGGCATCACCCTGCTGCTGTTCAGCGTCGGCTACGCCGCCATGAGCCAGCGGGTCACCAACGCAGGCGCGTTCTTCGCCTACATCGGCCGCGGGCTCGGCCGGCACCTCGGCAGCGCCTCGGCCTTCGTGTCGATCCTCGCCTACCTGGCCATCCAGCTCGCCATCTACGGTTTTTTCGGCGGTCTCCTGGCGGCCCAGGTCGGCCTGCTGCCCTGGTGGGCCTGGTCGCTCCTGGCCTGGGCCGTCGTCACGCTGCTCTCCCTGCTCAGCGTCGACGTCGGAGCCAAGGTGCTCGGCGTCCTGATGCTGCTGGAACTCGGCGCCCTCATCGTCACCTCGATCGCCATCCTCACCGACGGCGGTCCGGAAGGCCTCAACTTTTGGGCCTCCTTCAGCCCGGCCGCGATCCTCGCCGGCGGACTCACCGGCTCTGCCGGGATCGCCTTCGCCTTCGCCTTCGCCTCCTTCATCGGCTTCGAGGCCACGGCCATCTACGGCGAGGAATCGAAGGACCCCAAGAAGGTCGTCCCCCGGGCCACCTACCTCGCGGTCGGCGTCATCACGGTGCTGTTCGCGCTCACTGCCTTCGCGATGGTCACCGGCATGGGCGCATCCCAGGTGGTCGAAAAGACGGTAGAGCTCTCCACGCTCGACGGCGTGCCGCTGGCCGACCCGGCCGCCGTGCTGTTCGCCCTCGCCACCGAGTACGTAGGCCCGTGGATGGCCACCGTGATGGGCATCCTCGTGCTCTCCAGCCTGTTCGCGGGGCTGCTCGCCTTCCAGAACGCGGCGAGCCGCTACCTGTTCGCCCTCGGCCGCGGCGGCGCACTCCCCCAGCCGCTCAGCCACGTCAACCGCCGCGGAGCGCCCAGCACGGCCTCCCTCGCCACCTCGGTCGTCAGCGGACTCGTCATCGCCGTCTTCGCCCTGTTCCGGCTCGACCCGATTCTGAACATGTTCTACTGGTTCAGCGGACTCGCCGTCGTGGCGATCGTCCTGATCGAGATCCTGGTCTGCATCGCGGTGATCGCCTACTTCCGCCGCAACCAGGGCAGCGAGAACGTATTCCAGACCGTCATCGCCCCGGTGCTGGCCACCATCGGCCTGATCCTCGGCGAATACCTGCTGATGAGCCGCTTCGGACTGCTCGCCGGCACCGTCGCCGAGGGCATCGACCCGACCGTCACCTCGTGGGGCCTCAGCCCGATCGGCTGGGTGCTGGTCGGGCTGCCGTTCGCCGTGCTCCTGGTCGGCTACCTGCACTCACTCTGGACCAAGACCGAGAACGAAGCGCTCGTGCAGGATGTGCTCTCCTAGAGAGAGCACCGCAGTCAGAAAGCGGGTCCCTACCATCGGCGGGGGCCCGCTTTTCGGTGCCGCCCGCTCTTCTGTGTCGCGCGCTTTTCGGTGTCAGAGTCCGAAACCGGTGTGGCGGATGCCCCAGCGCACCGTCCAGGTCTCCTCCGGTTCCAGCCAGCGCAGCCCCGCTCCCGAATTGAACGCATCCGCCGGGGCGGTCATCGGCTCGATCGCGACCGCGCGCCCGGGCACGGGCTCGTCAGCGTCGCTGCCGGGAGCCGTGACGGGGAAGTTCCGCGGCGTGAAGACCTGCACGTAGCGGATGTGCTCGTCCCCCCAGAGGATCACGCTGCGCCCGTCGGGGGCGGTCAGGGAGTGCTCGCTGCGCGCATCCGGGTGCCCGAGGGGGGCCGGGTGACCGAGCGGGTGGGAGGACGACGCGCCCGGTCCCACGCCGCCGAAACCGTCGTCGAGGTCGAGGTCACGCACCTCCCGGCCCTCCCTCAGGTCGAACCGGGTGCCGGCGACGGGGCTTTCCCCGACCGGATTCAACCGGTCGTCGACGTCGATGTGGGTGTCGGCCGCGAGCCGCAGCCGCAGGTCGTCGGTGGGCACGCCGCCGATCTTCAGGTAGGGGTGCGCGCCGAGGGCGACCGGGGCGGGCTCGGTGCCCACGTTCCGCACTGTGTGGGTAACATCGAGCCCGTCGTCGGTGAGGGTGTACGTCACCGTCGTGTCGAGCTGGAACGGATAGCCCGGCTGCGGGAAGACGGTGGCGGCCAGGGTCACCGCGTCCGTGCTGCGACTGAGCAGCCGATAGGGCGAGTAGCGCAGGAGGCCGTGGACGGCGTTGCCGAGTTCGGGTTCGGTCAGGGCGAGTTCGCGCCGCACCCCGCCCTGCTGCCAGACCCCGTCCCGGATGCGGTTCGTCCACGGCATCAGCACGATCCCGGCGCCCTTCGGCGGGACCGACCGGGCCGGGAAGGGCTCGACCAGGTCTATGCCGTCTACGGAATACATCCGCAGGCCGGCGGCGACCTCGGTGACCACCGCCAGGGCGGGCCCGCTGGGCGTCGCCGCCCTCAATTCGTATTGGAACCCCGTCGCTGCGCGCATGATGCCAACTTACTCCGGTTGCAGAACGGTCAGTCCGGCCTCGCGGAGGGAGTCCAGCGCGGCGGCGGTGGCCGTCGCATCCGTCACCAGCGTGTCGAACGCCCGGAGCGGCCCGACCTGGCCGAGGTGCACCTGACCGAGTTTGGACCCGTCGGCCACGACGACGGCGCGGGATGCCGCGGCGAGCATGAGCGTCTTCACGCCCGCCTCGGGCAGGTTGATGTTCGTGATGCCGTGCTCGGCGTCGACCCCGTTGCAGCCGATGAACGCGAGGTCGGCGTGCACCTGGCTGAGCACGGTCCGGGCCAACGGCTCGACCAGCGAGTGCTGCAGCGGGCGCAGCGACCCGCCGGTGACGATCACGGTGAAGCGCGGGATCGCCGGTTCGAGTTCGAGGGCGATGCTGAGGCCGTTGGTGATGATGACGACATCCGTGAGGTCGGTGCGGGCCAGCAGCGCCCGAGCGATCGCGAGGGTGGTGGTGCCCACGTCGAGGATTACGCTCTGCCCGCTCGTCACGAGCGAGGCGGCGAGCGCGCCGATCTGTTGTTTCGGGAGAACGGATGCCGCGAGCGCTTCCTCGAACGAGTACTCGCGGATCGGCCGCCCGCTCGTCGGCGTCGCGGGCACCGCGCCGCCGTGCACGCGCTGCACCACCCCGGCGTTCTCGAGCACGTCGAGGTCGGCCCGCGCCGTGACGCCGGACACCCCGAAGGCCTCGCGCAACTCCCTGACCCGCACGAATCCGCGTTCGTCGACCAGACGCTGGATCCGCTCGCGCCGCTGGTATGCGGACAGGGTGTCCCGGTCAGCGGTGAGATCGACCCCGACGCCGGTCGGCTCGGTGGCGACTGCGTCTGTGTCTGGTGCATTAATGGTCATGCTCCATCTTCACTTAGTTTGTTTTGGTTTTCAATACGAAACCTCTGGTTTCGCATGCGCAGATCAGATAGCGTGGTTTCTGCCATGAACACACCACACTTCGTCGCCGACACCGGCATCGTCCGTCACCGCCACACGCTCGCTGATGGGCGTGACCTCATCTACTTCGATGACCCCCAGACCACCCTCGCCCCCGAGCGTGCCGCCGACCTGCGCGAACTGGACCCGCGCCCGGCCACGGCCCGGATGCGGCAGGATCCGCTGACCGGGGAATGGGTCTCGATCGCGGCCGCCCGCCAGAACCGGGTGTTCCTGCCGCCGGCCCACCTCGACCCGCTCGCCCCCTCGACCCCGGGCAACCCGTCCGAGGTGCCGAGCAACTACGACGTGGCCGTGTTCGAGAACAAGTCGCCGTCGTTCGGGCCGTTGCTCACGGATGCCGACGCTCCCGCCGGGCTCGACGACCTGGCCACGATCGGCCTGGGCCGCACGCGGACCTCGGTCGGGCGCTGCGAAGTCGTCTGTTTCAGCCCGGAGCACGAGGGGTCGTTCGCGAGCCTGTCGGTGGTGCGCGCCCGCACCGTGATCGAGGCCTGGGCCGAGCGCACCCATGCCCTGTCCCAGCTGCCCGGCATCGAGCAGGTGTTCCCGTTCGAGAACCGCGGCGAGGCGATCGGAGTGACGCTCCACCACCCGCACGGACAGATCTACTCCTACCCCTACGTCACGCCGCGCAGCCAGCGCGTGATCGCCTCCCTCGACCAGTACGGCCCGAACCTGTTCGGCGACATCCTCGCCAGCGAGCAGGCCGGCGGCCGGGTCATCCTCAGCGGTGAGCACTGGACCGCTTTCGTGCCGTTCGCGGCGCGCTGGCCGATCGAGGTGCACATGCTGCCGCACCGCCACGTGCCCGACTTCGCCGAGACGGTCCTCGCCGAACGCGACGAGCTGGCGGTGCTGTACCGGCGCCTGCTGCGCGGCATCGACGCCCTCTACGACACCCCCACGCCGTACATCGCGGCCTGGCACCAGGCCCCGGTGAACGTGCGCCGCGACGAGATCCGCCTGATGCTGCAGGTGACCAGCCCGCGCCGGGCCGAGGACAAACTCAAGTTCCTGGCCGGCTCGGAAGCCGCGATGGGAGCGTGGATCGGCGACGTCACGCCCGAGCAGGCAGCCGACAACATCCGCCTGGCCGTCGAACGGTCCGCCGCAGCCGACACCGACGAGGCCGCCGCGACCGCTGCCGCCGCCGGGACCGCCGCCGGGACCGCCGCCGGGACCGCCGCCGCATTCGCCGGGAAGGCCCGCTCATGAGCGCCCTCGCCCAGTCCGTGCGCGCCGGCTTCGAGAGCCGCTTCGCCGCTCAGCCGGCCAGCCTGTGGTCGGCCCCGGGCCGCGTCAACCTGATCGGCGAGCACACAGACTACAACGACGGCTTCGTCTTCCCGTTCGCGATCGACCGGCGCACGGTGGTCGCGATGGCCCTGCGCCCGGACCGCCTGCTGCGGGTGGCGAGTTCGTTCGCCGAGGAGACCGTCGAGCTGTCCCTCGACGACCTGACGCCGGAGAACCTGGCCGGCTGGTCCGCCTACCCGCTCGGGGTGGCCTGGGCGCTCGGCCAGTTCGGCGCGGACCTGGCCGTCGTGGCCGGCTTCGACGTGTTCATCGACTCCGACGTGCCGATCGGGGCCGGGCTCTCCTCGTCGGCCGCGATCGAGAGCGCGGTCGCGGTCGCCCTGAATGACCTCTGGCAGCTCGGACTCGACCGGCGCGTGCTTGCCCGGGTCGGCCAGCTGGCGGAGAATCGCGCGGTCGGCGCGCCGACCGGCATCATGGACCAGTCGGCGTCGCTGCTCGGCCAGGCCGACGCCGCCGTGTTCCTGGACTGCCGCAGCCTCGACGCCGAGGTGATCCCGCTCGGCTTCGCCCCGGCCGACCTCGAACTCCTGATCATCGACACCCGGGTCAGCCACGCGCACTCGACCGGCGGGTATGCCTCGCGCCGGGCATCCTGCGAACTGGGCGCCCGGATGCTGGGCGTCGCCTCCCTGCGGGACCTCACCGTGAACGACCTGCCGCGGGCCGCCGAGCTGCTCGACGACGAGACCCTCCGCCGGGTGCGGCACGTCATCACGGAGAACCAGCGCGTGCTCGACACCGTGCGCACCCTGCGCGAGCAGGGACCGACCGCGATCGGTGCTCTCCTGGACGCCTCGCACGTGTCGATGCGCGACGACTTCGAGATCTCGGTGCCCGAACTCGACCTCGCCGTCGAAACCGCGCGCGGTGCGGGGGCCATCGGCGCCCGCATGACCGGCGGCGGATTCGGCGGGGCCGCGATCGCGCTCACCCCGCGCTCGCTCATCCCCCGGGTCACGGCGGAGGTCACGGCCGCGTTCGCGGCCCGCGGTTTCACGGCCCCGGACCTGTTCGTGGTGCACGCCGCAGACGGGGCAAGCCGCGCGGAGTAGCCGCCCGGGCCAACGCGCACCCTCTGCATAACTCCTGCAATCTGGTCGGCCGGGGCTCTTTTCGGCCGAGTTTCGGTCCGTTTCGCGGAATCTGCAGGAGTTATGCTCGGGGCGCCTCCGGCTCGGGCAGGGCCTGCCGGAGCCGCGCTTGCTCGGTGGCTAACTCAGGAAGAACCGGTGGGACCACCCTCTGCACCCGCTGCATGTCTGGCGGAGGCGGCCCGCGGCATCCGTTTCTCCTGAGTCAGCCACACGGAGCAACGCGCACCCTCTGCATAACTCCTGCAATCTGGTCGGCCGGGGCTCTTTTCGGCCGAGTTTCGGTCCGTTTCGCGGAATCTGCAGGAGTTATGCTCGGGGTGCCTCCGGCTCTCGCTGTCAGGGAACGACAGCAGTGGACTCGCCGCCGGTGATCCGCAGCAGTTCGTCGAACGACGTGGGGAACACGGTATGCGCGTGGCCCGCGGCGGCCCAGACCACCGCGATCTCGGCCAGCGCGACATCCACCAGGGTGCGCAGGGGCGACGGATGCCCGACCGGCGCGACCCCGCCGATCACCTGCCCGGTCGCCTGCTTGACCACATCCTTCGAGGCGCGGCCGATGGTGCCGCCCAGCCTCTCGCCCAGCCAGGCGGTGTCGACGCGGTGCGCTCCGCTCGTCAGCACGAGCAGGGGTTCCCCGTCGAGCGTGAAGACGAGCGAATTCGCGATCGCGCCCACCGGGATACCGAGGGCGGCTGCTGCCGTCTGGGCGGTCGTCGCCGCTTCGTCGAACCATCTGATCTCCGGATCGAGGCCGAAACCGTGCAGGGTGCCGCGCGCCCGTTCGACGGACGGATGCATGCTGTTGACCATGCCGGAATCCTAAGCGGTCAGCCGCCGAACCGTGAGAAGCGCCCCTCTGAAGGCCCTACGGAGGGTGTGTGGAGGGGCGAAACTCACGGCTCGGCGGAGGGCTGGGCAGGCCGGCCGCGCCCGGCCGCGCCCGGCCGCACGTGGGCGCACGTGGGCGCCGGGGCGC
>NZ_SOGW01000015.1:0-8997 GCF_004403075.1 Cryobacterium sp. TMT2-10
CGGCTGGATCGACGGGGTCGAAGCCCCCGTGTCGATGCGCACCGTGAATCAGCTCATCTGCGCCGGCGGGTACCGCAAGATCCTTCTCGGCGTGAACGGGGAGGTCCTCTACCTCGGCGGCAAGGAAAGATTCTTCAGCCAGGCCCAACGCCGCGCGATCGCCGCCCGTGACGGCGGCTGCATCATCTCGGGCTGCCAGGTCAACGCAGCCTGGGCCGAGGTGCACCACATCATCCCCTGGGCCAACCACGGCCCCACCGACATCAACAACGGGGTGCTGCTCTGCTGGTTCCACCATCACAGCATCGAGACCTCGGGGTGGCTGATCCGCATGGTGCGCGGCAAACCCGAGGTCATGGCCCCGGTCTGCCACGACCCGGCCCGCNTCAGGCCGGCCGCGACCGTGGAGCCCGGCCGCGCGCGCACCCTCGGGCCACCGATTCCACCAACTAGCGGTCACCGGGTCTCGGCAGGCGTGAGCCCGCGCACTGCGGAGGGGGGAGACAACAGCTAAACTTCAACAGCCAGCCTCTGTAGCTCAACGGAAGAGCAGTTCCGTCCTAAGGAAACGGTTGGGGGTTCGAATCCCTCCAGGGGCACATTTCTTCAGGCAACACAGATCTTCAGGCAACACGGATCTCTGCGGGTGTACCCGAACGGGGACGGGTTGAGCCCAGTCGCTGCAGACTCGCCCCAGGGACGTCCACCTTTTCTCCGACAGCGGCGAATGAGCTGGCGTGGTAATTTATCACCGTTCATTTCGGTTGTGGCTGATGGCTCACTCCGTGCCGAACCAACCCGTCTCAGAGTCCGCGTCAGGTTGACGTCGCTTTGGGCGCATCGCGTCAACTAGGCAGGGAGTCAGTACATGAAGAAGATTTCGTATGGCGGAGAGTCGTTCCTGACAACTGACGGGGCCGCGGATGCACTCCTGGAGTTAGTCGTCGCCCTTCCGGACGGCCACGTGTCCGAGCTGATCAAACTACCCGCGGTCAACAGCGACGGTGACGAGATGGTCGTGCAAATGGTCGTCGGTCCACGCAGCGAGCTCATCAGCGTGCCGGAAGAATCCAGCGCGGGGGAACCCGACACCGTCGAAGCGGTCGCCTACCTTCGCGGCCGCGTGGGCACAATCACGGCCCCCAGCGAGGTGGCCTACACCGAGGCGCTCTCCTGTCCGGACTACGAATGGGACATGCCGTAGGCCCCTGTCGTCTGTCCCCCTCCTGAGGACATCAGTCGAATTGGCTTGAATTCCGTCCCCGAGTGAATGAAGCTGGACGAAATCGTTAAGCGGTGCCGCAAATGATGCGCGCACGAATCTCCCGCTGACGAAGCCGAGGGGAGCACCCAGTGGTTAGAAACAGCACGCGCGACAAGCACGACCGGGCACCGGCGCCCGACGATGCCCGCATGCCCGACTCGCTGACCGAGATCGCCAAGCCGTCCTGGAAGTACGTGCTGCGCAAGACCCTGCGGGAGTTCTCGGCCGACCAGTGCACCGACCTCGCCGCCGCCCTCACCTACTACGCCGTGCTGTCGATCTTCCCCGCATTGATCGCGCTCATCTCGCTCCTGGGAGTGTTCGGTCAGGGTAATACCGCGACGAACTCGATCCTTTCTCTCGTCGACCAGGTCGCCCCCGGTGGCACCGCCGACACTCTGCGGGCCCCGCTGGAGCAGTTCAGCTCGTCGCCCGCGGCCGGCGTCGCCCTCGTCGGCGGCATCCTGCTGGCGCTGTGGTCGGCATCCGGCTACGTCGGCGCGTTCAGCCGGGCCATGAACCGCATCTACGAGATGGAAGAGGGGCGGCCGTTCTGGAAGCTGCGCCCGATGCAACTGGGCGTGACCGTGGTCTGCATCCTGCTCATCGTGGTGGTGCTTGTGGTGTTGATTGTGTCGGGTCCGGTCACGAATGCGCTCGGCAGCGCGCTGGGGTTGGGGCAGACCGTGCAGCTCGTCTGGTCCGTCATCAAGTGGCCCATCCTGGCGCTGGCCGCCGTGTTGATCATCGCCATCCTGTACTACGCCACTCCCAACGCCCAGCAGCCCAAGTTCCGCTGGATCAGCCTGGGGGCATTACTCGCGCTCATCACCCTGGCGGTCTCCTCGTTCCTGTTCGGCCTGTACGTCACCAACTTCTCCAACTATGACCGCACCTACGGTTCTCTGGCCGGCATCGTGGTGTTCCTGCTCTGGCTGTGGATCGCCAACCTCGCCCTGCTCGTCGGCGCCGAGTTCGATGCGGAGCTGGAACGGGGCCGGCAGCTGCAGGCGGGCATCGCCGCCGAGGAAGAGATTCAGCTGCCGCCGCGGGACACCCGCAAGAGCGACAAGGCGGCCGACAAGGCACGCGAGGACATCAAGCTCGGCCGACGTCTGCGGGAGCACAGCACACCGAGTGACGACGGCGAACCGACGAGAACGAAATAGAAGTAAACACCGGGCCGGTCTCCTGAAGAGTCCACATCGAGGACGGGATCCCGCCCTCAGAGTCCCGGACTGCCCGTGCGTTGTGCTTCGCCGGCAAGGGTGCAAGTCTTGACGGATGCCGCTTCCGGGCATTCCGGGACGAGCCACCAGACTAGGAGCACCGATGACCGTTTCGTCCGATGAAGAGCTCGCACTGGCCCAGTGGAGTCGACGGCTGACGCAGGCCCTGCAGATCCTGGACCTCGAGGTCGACACCCAGATGATCCTGCAGTTGGCCGAGGAATCCAGGTCCGTCAGCCCCTCCGCCGGGCCCCTCAGCGCTTTTATCGTGGGCTTCGCTGCCGGACAGGCGACCAACAGCGGCAAGAAGGAGGTTCAGTCCGCCGTCGAGACCGCAGTGCAGAAGGCCCGCGGACTGGTATCCGACGGCACTCAGGACGGCCCGGACAGCAAGGGCTGGGTGGACTCAGCCCAGTAAGGGCTCTGACCCGGACGGCTTCAGGCGAACGATGACCGCCTTCGAGACCGGCGTGTTGCTGCCATCCGCCACGTGATCGAGCGGCACCAGGACGTTTGCCTCCGGATAGTAAGCGGCGGCGCACCCGCGCGGCGTCGGGTAGGAGACCACGCGGAACTTTCGCAGCACGCGCTCCTTGCCGTCCTTGTACTCGCCGAAAATGTCCACCAACTGTCCGTCGGCCAAACCGAGTTCGGTGATGTCTTCGGCGTTGACCATGATGACGTGGCGGCCTTTCCGGATTCCCCGGTATCGATCGTTGAAGCCGTAGATGGTCGTGTTCCACTGATCATGGGACCGCAGGGTCTGCAGGATCAGGGTCCCGGCGGGCCGTTCCACCGGCTCCAGGTCATTCGCGGTCAACACGGCCTTGCCGGTGGGCGTGTTGAAGGTGCGGGAATCGCGCGGGCCATTCGCCATGATGAAGCCGCCATCCTGCCTGACCCGCTCGTTGTAGTTCTCGCACCCCTTCACGACCCGGGAGATATGGTCGCGGATCAGGTCATAATTTTTCTCAAAGCCGTCCCAGTCGGCGTTGATCCTGTCGCCGAGGGTCGCCTTGGCCAGCCGAGAGATGATCGACACCTCGGAGCGCAGAGTGTGGGCAACGGGTTCCACGCTGCCCCACGACGCGTGCACCGCGCAAACGGTGTCCTCGACGGAGATGAACTGCGTGCCTGACTCCTGAATGTCGATTTCAGTGCGGCCCATCGTGGGCAGGATGAGTGCCTCTGTGCCGGTGACAGTGTGGGATCGGTTGAGCTTGATGGAAATCTGGGCGGTGAAGTCGCAATTTTCCATCGCCGCTTCCGCCGCGTGTGTGTCCGAGATTGCCGCCACCAGGTTTCCACCGAGGGCCAGGAAGAACTTGATTCTTCCGTCCTGCATGCGGCGGATCGTGTCGACGGCGTCGACGCCGTGCTCCCGCGGAGGCTCGAAGCCGAACTCCTTCCCCAGGGCGTCCATGAATGCCGGGGGCATCTGTTCCCAAATGCCCATGGTCCGGTCGCCCTGGACGTTGCTGTGGCCGCGGATCGGAGAAGCGCCGGCTCCAGGCTTGCCGATGTTACCGCGCAGCAGCAGCAGGTTGATGATCTCCTTGATGGTGGCGACCCCCTTCTTCTGCTGCGTGATGCCCATGGCCCAGGTGATGATGACCTTGTCCGCCTTCAGGTACCGCTCGGCGAGCTCGTCGATCTCCTCGATCCGCAAACCGGTCGCGTCGAGCACCTCCTGCTCGTCGAGCTGCGCCAGGTGCTCTTTCAGCTCCTCAAGGCCTTCGCAGTGCTCCGCCAGGAACTTGTGGTCCAAAACCGTGCCGGGGTTCCTGGCCTCCGCGTCGAGGACCCGTTTGGAAACGGCCTGCAGGAGGGCCATGTCGCCGCCAAGCCTGATCTGCAGAAACTGGTCGGCCAGCTCGGTTCCCTTACCCGCGACGCCGCGAACAGTTTGCGGATTCTTGTACCGCTTCAGCCCCGCCTCGGGCAGAGGGTTCACAGCGACCAGGCTGCCGCCATTGCGCTTGCAGGCCTCCAGCTCGTTGAGCATGCGGGGATGGTTGGTGCCGGGGTTCTGGCCCATCAGGATAATCAGGTCCGCCTCGGCGAAATCGTCGAAGGTGACCGTTGCCTTGCCGATGCCGATGGTCTGCCCCATGCCCCAGCCGGAGGACTCGTGGCACATGTTTGAACAGTCCGGCAGATTATTGGTGCCGTAACCGCGCACGAACAGCTGGTACAGGAACGCAGCCTCGTTGGATGTGCGGCCGCTGGTATAGAAGGCCGCGTCGTCCGGAGATCCCAGGGCGTTGAGCTTCGTGGCGACCAGCTCGAAGGCCTCGTCCCAGGTGATGGGGCGGTAGTGGTCCTCGCCGGCGGGCTTGTAGACAGGCTCGGTCAGTCGACCCTGCATGCCGAGCCAGTACTCGCTGCGTCCCCGCAGGTCGCTCACGGAGTGCTCGGCCCAGAAATCAGCACCGATGACGACGGGAGTCGCCTCCCAGGTGACGGCCTTGGCGCCTTCCTCGCAGAATTCAAACGCCTTGCGGTGGTGTGGGTCGGGCCAGGCGCAACTGGGGCAGTCGAAGCCCTTCTTCTGGTTCATCGCAAGCACCGTTTTGCGGGCCCGGTTGACGCCCATCTGCTCGATGGCCGGCACCATCGCGTGCATCACGCCGGGGATTCCTGCGGCCCAGTCCTTGGGCTTGCTGACCTCGAGTTCGCTCTCGTCGGCTTCCTCGAATTTGGGGTTCTTGCTCACCGTGGCCATGCCTTTCACGTCCAGTCGCAGCGAGGGATCGCCCCCGAAGCGGGGGTTTCGCACCCCCGAACCAACAGTAATCACCTCACGAGGGTCATCGGAAGTGCGTGCCCCCTATTGTCAGGCTGCGAACCGGTGGTCGGAGTGACAGCGGATGCCGACGTGAAGCAAGCAACAAATCTCGGATAGCGTCGGAGTATACGATCACACCGCTCCGGTGGTCTCCGAAGATGCAGCGTCCCCGAGACCACCTCGTCTGGAGTGCCCCATGATTTCCCCCCGCATCGCGTTCGTTGACGTCGACGGCACCCTGATCGAGACCGGATCGGAGATCGCAGACTCGACTATCGACGCGGTGCGCACCGCCAGGAGCAACGGGCATCTGGTGTACCTGAGCACCGGTCGGGCATCCGTGGAGATCTACCCCGCGATCCGCGACATCGGCTTCGACGGGACCATCAGCTCCGGCGGCGGGTTCGCGGAAATCGGCGACGAACTCGTGATCGAACGCACCATGCCCGAAGATGCGGTGGCGCGGATGATCGGTTTCTACGAGGAGTCGGGGTACGACTTCTACCTGCAGTCCTTCGACGAGCTGTACCCGAGCCCCGGCGTGCGCGACCGCTTCGCGGAGGACCACGCGGCCGACACAGAGCGGAAGGCGGGAACCGGGGCTGACCCGGCATCCGTCACCGATGCCGACGATCACCCGGCCCTGATGGCATTCGCCGACGTTCGACCGTACAGCTACACGGGCATCGCGAAATCGGTGTTCCTCGCCGGCGACCTTCGCGCGTACGACCGCGTCTCGGAGGCGCTCAGCGGAGAATTCCACGTCATCACCGGCACCATCCCGCACATGGGTCGCGGCAGCGGCGAGGTGACGCTGAACGGCGTGAACAAGGGCTCCACGGTCCTACGGCTCCTCGACCGGCTCGGCCTGGACGCGGCATCCGCCATCGGCATCGGCGACAGCAGCAACGACATCGAGATGCTGCAGGTCTGCGGGGTCGGCATCGCCATGGGCAACGCCACGGATGCCGTCAAAGCCCACGCCGACGAGGTCACCACCACCGTGCTCGATAACGGTGTCTGGAATGCCTTCCGCCGCCAGGGTTTGATCTGATCCCTCGCGTGGCATCCGGATGCGGTGTCTTCGTAACCCGACACCCGCCGGTTACCTGCGCGTCCTAAACTGGTGGCTCGCGCGGTGGACGGCACCGCGACCCGGACAAGGAGCGCGCGATGCAGATCCAGAGCCAGTCCGGCCAGGATGTGCTCGAGGCCGGATCCAGGGCGCCGGCGGCGCGTACCCTCATCGACATCCTGCATGGCACCGCCGACCGGCATCCGACCGCGCTCGCCCTGGAAGACCAGGACGGCGCGATCAACTATTCCAGCCTGATGCGCTTGGTCAGCGAGCAGGCGGAACGGCTCAGCCGCAGCGGGGTGCGCCGGGGCGACACCGTCGGCATCCGCATTCCGTCGGGCACCCGCGAACTGTACGTCTCCATCCTGGCCACCCTCACCGTCGGCGCCGCCTACGTTCCGGTCGACGCCGACGACCCGGAGGAGCGGGCGCGGCTCGTCTTCAGCGAAGCCCGCGTCGTGGGCGTGATCGGCCCCCGGGGCGTGTTCGCGGTGCGCGAGTCGCTCGACGCCGAACTGTTCGCCGAACGGATGCTGCCGGCGGGCGACGACCTGGCCCTCGCCGGAACAGACCGCACCATGCCGACCCCGGACGACGACGCGTGGGTGATCTTCACCTCCGGGTCGACCGGGGTGCCCAAGGGAGTCGCGGTCAGCCACCGCTCCGCGGCCGCGTTCGTCGACGCCGAGGCAGACCTGTTCCTCCCCGCCGACCCGATCGGACCGGCCGACCGCGTGCTGGCGGGACTGTCGGTGGCGTTCGACGCCTCCTGCGAGGAGATGTGGCTGGCCTGGCGGAACGGCGCTTGCCTCGTCTCGGCCCCGCGGTCGCTGGTTCGGTCCGGCGCGGACCTCGGTCCGTGGCTGATCGCCCACGGCGTGACGGTCGTGTCGACCGTTCCCACCCTCGCCGCGCTGTGGCCGGAGGACTCGCTCGAACAGGTGCGGCTCCTCGTCTTCGGCGGCGAAGCCTGCCCGCCCGAACTCGCGGCCCGGCTCTCGGTGCGGGGGCGCGAGGTCTGGAACACCTACGGCCCGACGGAGGCCACCGTCGTCGCCTGCGCCGCCCGGTTGGACGGCGACGGGCCGGTTCGGATCGGACTGCCCCTCGCCGGCTGGAACCTGGCCGTCCTGAACGCGGCCGGGGACCGGGTCGCCCACGGCGAGACCGGGGAACTCATCATCGGCGGGGTCGGGCTCGCCCGCTACCTCGACGCCGGCAAGGACGCCGAGAAATACGCCGCCCACGACGGACTCGGCTGGCACCGCGCCTACCGCAGCGGCGACCTGGTGCGCTACGAGCGTGAGGGCCTCGTGTTCGTGGGCCGGGCCGACGACCAGGTCAAGCTCGGCGGCCGGAGAATCGAACTCGGCGAGGTCGAGGCGGCCCTGCGGGCCCTGCCAGGGGTGGCCGGTGCCGCGGCAGTGGTGCAGATCACGCCGGCCGGAAACAAGGTGCTGGTCGGCTACCTCGCACGCACGGAGGGCGCCGCCGAGTTCGACCGCGCCGCCGCGAACATCCGTCTGCGGGAGGAACTGCCCGCCGCGCTCGTGCCACTGCTCGCGGTGGTCGACGACCTGCCCACTCGCACCTCGGGGAAGGTCGACCGAGCCGCCCTGCCCTGGCCGCTTCCGGCCGGCAGCGACGCCGGCGCAGCGCCCCGGCTGTCGCCGACGGCGGCCTGGCTCGCCGAAAGCTGGGCCGCCATCCTGGGCGTCGCAGCCGACGGGCCAGACGCGGACTTCTTCGCCAACGGCGGCGGCTCGCTCGCCGCGGCGCAGTTCGTGTCGATGATCCGCCAGCGCTTCGCGGACACCCGCGTCTCCGACATCTACGACTACCCGCGGCTCGGCTCGCTCGCCGACGAACTCGACGGCCGGGTTCCGCCTGTCCCGCAGCGGGGGCGCGAGGTGCTGCCCGTGCCCCTGCGCAGCCGGATCGCGCAGAGCCTGCTCGGCATTCCTCTGCACGTGCTCGTGGGGGCGCGCTGGCTGGTCTACCTCTCGGCGGCGAACAACCTGCTCGCCGCCGCCGGCGCCACCTTCGCGCCGACGCTCTCCTGGTGGTGGGTCGCGCTCGGCTTCCTCCTGTTCGTCACCCCGCCCGGCAAGATGACCATCTCCGTCATCGCAGCCCGGCTGCTGCTGCGCGGCCTGGAACCGGGCAACTACCCCCGCGGCGGTTCGGTGCACCTGCGCCTGTGGCTGGCCGAACAGGTCGCGCTGCTCGTGGACGCCGCCAGCCTCGCCGGGGCGCCGTGGATCAGCTACTACGCCAGGGCGCTGGGCGCCCGCGTCGGCCACGACGTCGATCTGCACGCCCTCCCGCCGGTGACCGGGATGCTGGAGATCGGCGCCCGGGCGGCGATCGAACCCGAGACCGACCTGGCCGGCTACTGGATCGACGGCGACGTGCTCCGGATCGGCCGGGTTCGGATCGGCGAAGAGGCGACCGTCGGGTCCCGCAGCACCCTGCTCGGCGGAGCCCGCATCGGCGCCGGAGCGGTGATCGAGCCGGGGGCGGCCGTCTCCGGCGTCGTGCCCGCCGGCGAACGCTGGGCGGGATCACCCGCCATCCGGATGGGCGCCGCGCACGGGTCGTGGCCGGCCGAGCGCCCGCCGCGCGGTCGCCGCTGGCT
>NZ_SOGW01000103.1:0-24717 GCF_004403075.1 Cryobacterium sp. TMT2-10
CGGCCTGACCGGACTCGCCGAAGCCGCCGCCGCGGCGGGAAACGCCGGCGCCGACAGCGCCGAGGCCGACAGCGCCGAGGCCGACAGCGCCGAGGCCGACAGCGCCGAGGCCGACAGCGCCGAGGCCGACAGCGCCGACGGCTACGCGGTCGACCCCCAGGCCTTCCTGGTGCGGCTGGAGGACCTCCACCCCGGCTCACGCCTGTTGGAGGAATGCTTCGGGCCGGTCGCCCTCGTCTGCGAGTACGAGGATGCCGCGGCCGCGCTCGACGCCCTCACGCGGCTGCAGCCGAGCCTGGTCGCATCCGTCTTCACCGGCGGCCCGGACGACCCGGAGTCGGCGGGGGTCGTCGGCCGGCTGCTCGGGCAGGTCGGCCGGGTCGCGCTGAACGCGTGGCCGACCGGAGTGGCCACCAGCTGGTCCATGCAGCACGGCGGGCCATGGCCGGCCACGTCCCGGTCGGAGGCGACGAGCGTCGGCGCGGGCGCGCTGGACCGCTTCGTGCGACCGGTCGCGGTGCAGAATGCCGACCCCGCGCACCTTCCGGCGGGCCTCCACCCCGACAACCCGTGGCGCATTCCGCGGCGCATCGACGGCAAGCTGACACTGCCGGCAAGCTGACACTGCCCACAAGCTGACGCTGCCGGCCGGCCGACGCGAACCACACCCTGGCACCGCCCATACCCTGAACTGCAGCTCAACCTGACGAAAGCGAAACCATGACCGACCTCTCAACCCGCATCGACTCGGCCGTTTCAGACGAGCCCGACGTGACAGACGCTCCGGCCGGCATCGTCGCCGCGCCCCAGATCGACACCTCCGACCTGATCGACATCGAGTCGCTGCTCACCGCCGACGAGGTGGCCCTGCGCGATTCCGTGCGGGCATTCGTGGACTCCACCATCAGGCCGAACATCGCCGGCTGGTACGAGAACGGGGTCTTCCCCCTCGAGATCGTGCCCCAGATGGCGAAGCTCGGCCTGCTCGGCATGCACCTGAAGGGCTACGGATGCCCGGGCCGGAGCAGCGTCGAATACGGCCTGGCCGCCCTCGAGCTGGAGGCCGGGGACTCGGGCCTGCGCACCTTCGTGAGCGTGCAGGGATCCCTCGCCATGAGCGCCATCCACAAACACGGCTCCGAGGAGCAGAAAAACGAGTGGCTGCCGAAGATGGCGGCCGGCGAGGCGATCGGCTGCTTCGGACTGACCGAGCCGAACTCGGGCTCCGACCCCAGCAGCATGACCACCTTCGCCCGCCGCGACGGTGACGACTGGGTGATCTCAGGCACGAAGCGGTGGATCGGGCTGGCCGCCGTCGCCCAGGTCGCCGTGATCTGGGCGATGACCGACGACGGGGTGCGCGGCTTCGTCGTGCCCACCGACACCGCCGGATTCACGGCCACGGTGATCGGCCCGAAGCTCTCCATGCGGGCCTCCATCCAGTGCGAGATCGACCTGGACAACGTGCGCCTGCCCGCCTCGGCGATGCTGCCGAAGGCCAAGGGACTGAGCGGCCCGTTCTCCTGCCTGAACGAGGCGCGCTACGGCATCATCTGGGGCGTCATGGGCGCGGCACGCGACAGCTACCTCACCGCCCTGGCCTACGCCGGCGAACGGATGCAGTTCGACAAGCCTTTGTCCGGCTACCAGCTGACCCAGCAGAAGCTCGTCGACATGGCGCTGGAGATCAACAAGGGCACGCTGCTCGCCCTGCACCTGGGCCGTCTCAAAGACGCCGGAACGCTGAAACCGCACCAGATCTCGATCGGCAAGCTCAACAACACCCGCGAGGCGATCAAGATCTGCCGCGAGGCCCGCACCGTGCTCGGCGGCAACGGCATCACCCTGGACTACTCGCCGCTGCGGCACGCGAACAACCTGGAGAGCGTGCGCACCTACGAGGGCACCGATGAGGTTCACACCCTGATCATCGGAAACCACATCACCGGAATCCCCGCGTTCCGCTGACACCAGCGCCCGTTCGGGTGCCGAGAGAATGAGATCTGTTTTTCGAAGATACGTTCGCATGCCTCGCGCGTCCGTCCCGGAGTTGACGCTCGTCGGCGCCGGGCGCGGGCGGTCGACGAATCCTGGCCGGGGCGTCGCTGGATCGGATCTTCTGATGCGGGTCGACAGGCTGAGCGGTTCAGCGCGGTCGCTGGGCCGCCGACGCGCCAATCGACCCCTGACGTCGTCGCTGCGCCACCAAAAGCGCCGTCAAAGCCGGTTTTTGTGACTCGAATGAACGGCCATCCTCCGAACCACGCTATGTCTTCTCGGTGTTGCCCATCATTACTGCTGCGCGGGCTGCACTCCGGTTGAGCATGCCGATGTCTCCTGATGGGGGCTGGTGGAGTTGTCCCCAGCGAGTTGCGACACGCGGTGCGAAGCGTCGATTCAAGGCAGAGACAGATTGATGCTAGGTTCAGGGAAGAATTCCAATTCAATGGAGAAAAGGGAATATACATGCGAATGAAACCGTATCTCAAGCGCAGTTTGACTGTGGTCGTTGTCGGCGGGCTCTCCGCTGTGCTGGTCGCCGGCTGTAGCAGCGGCACGCCGGAGGCGTCGGCGCCTGAGCGTGATCTCGGTACGCCGGTCGCGGGCGAAATCGGTGACGGCGTGCTCAAGGGCGTGACGCTGACCTACGCGGCGTCGGGAGGAATCTTCCAGGACGGTCAGACCAAGGCAGCCTGGGAGCCGTTCGCCGAAAAGTCGGGCGCGACTTTTCTCCAGGATGCCTTCGACTCCGGCAAGCTCAAGGCGATGGTCGACTCCGGCAACGTCTCCTGGGACGTTGTGAACACCACCCAGTTCGACACCGCTCGGGGCTGCGGCACGCTCTACGAGGAGTATGACTACTCTCAGATCGACATGTCGAAGATCCCGGAGGGAACCGTCACGGACAAGTGCATGGTTCCGAATATTCTCTACGGACTCGTGGTCGCCTACAACACGGACGCCTTCGGCGACAACCCCCCGACCAGCGCCGCTGACTTCTTCGACACGAAGAAGTTCCCGGGCAAGCGCACGGTGAGCCAGTCGACCTACGTCGACCCGCAGACGGCGGAGTTCGCACTCGTGGCGCAGGGCAAGGATCCCAGCACCATCACCACGGATGACATCGATGGCGCCTTCGACATGTACCGGTCGCTCGGCAGCGACGTGATCGGCTGGACGACTGGAGCGCAGGCCCAGCAGCAGCTCGAATCGGGTGAAGCCGTAATGGGCCTGGTCTGGTCAGGTCGCGGCTACGGTGCTGCGGCGGCCGGCGCCCCGATCGCCCCCATGTGGGACGACTGGATGATCATGGTCGACTCAACCGGTATCCCGAAGGGTATCAAGGACAAGCAGGCCGCGTTCGCCGCAGTCAACTACTACATCGGCGCAGAACAGCAGGCGAAGATGACTGAACTGACGTCGTACGGTCCGGTCAACACCGATGCAAAGCCGAAGGTCGATAAGAAGCTGGGCACCTGGCTGACAACGGAACACATGGCCACGGGTCACGCTCCCAACGTCGACTTCTGGGTCAAGAACTATGATGTGCTGGCGACAGCCTGGGCCGGTTGGGCCACGGGTAGCTGACCCTATGTCCCAGATTTCGGCTCCTTCCCGGCCGAGGGTGACCTCGGCCGGGAAGGTCGGCTCGGAGGCGAACCAGCGGGCACCCAGAAACTGGAAGCCGTTCCTTCTCCTCGTCCCGGCGTTTCTCATCGTCTCCCTCTTCTTCCTCGCACCACTTGTCGACGTCTTCATCCGGAGCATCACCGACCCTCGGCTGGGCCTGCAGAACTATGTCTGGCTCTTCACCACCGAGACGAATATCACGGTGACCGTGCGCACCTTCGGCACCGCGCTTCTGGTTACCGTGGTGTGCGTGCTCCTCGCGTACCCGTATGCGTACCTGATGACGATCGTGGGCGATCGCACCCGGAATCTGCTCCAACTGTTCGTGATGCTTCCACTCTGGACCAGCATTCTCGTCCGCACGCTTGCCTGGATGGTGCTGCTGCAGGACACCGGACCGATTAACGGATTCCTCGAGACCGCGTTCGGCATCGGACCACTGCCGCTGATCAGAAGTACTTTCGGTGTCGCTTTGGCGATGAGTCAGGTGTTGCTTCCCTTCATGGTGCTGCCGCTGTACTCGGCGATGTCCAAAATCGACAAGCGTCTGTTGCCTGCGGCGTCGAATCTCGGTGCGAGGCCGATCACCGCATTCTTCACTGTCTACCTGCCCCTGTCCCGCCCAGGAATCTTCGCCGGTTCGATCACGGTGTTCATCCTCGGGCTGGGCTTCTACATCATTCCGTCGTTGCTCGGGTCGTCGAAGGAGATCATGATATCGGCCCTGATGTACCAGCAGATCAGCGTCTTCCTCATGTGGGGTCAGGGCACCGCGCTGGGGATCTTCCTGCTCGCAGCCACCGTCCTCATTCTCGTTGTGGTCGGCCGGCTGTCGAAGGGTGCAAGCATGTTCCCGGGGGTCGAGAAATGATGCTGCGGAGGGTGCTCGGCGCTATCGCGATTCTGATCATCGCCTGGCTGGTTCTGCCCACGTTGGTCATTATTCCGATGTCGTTCAACTCGGCCAGTTCATTCAACTTCCCGCCCAAGGGATTCTCCCTTCGGTGGTACGAGAACTTTTTCACAGACGCCTCATGGCTCCGGGCCCTCGGCGCCTCACTGCAAGTGGCGATCGTCACCATGATCGTTGCCACCACAGTGGGGGTAATGGCATCGATCGGCCTCTCGAAGGTTCGGTTCCGGGGTAAGGCGTTATTGGAGAACTTCTTCCTCACCCCACTCATCGTTCCTGGCATCGTGATTGCCGTTGGGCTCTACTCGCTCTTTCTCCGATTCAATCTCCTGGGGACACTGCCGGGCTTCGTTCTCGCTCACACCGTGGTCGCATTGCCACTCGTGATCATCAACGTGATGGCTTCACTGCAGGGCGTCGATCCACGACTCGAAGAGGCGTCGGCGAGCCTCGGAGCGGGACGGCTGCAAACCTTCTTCAGCATCACGTTGCCGCTGATCATGCCGGGAGTCACGGCCGGGGCCCTGTTCGCCTTTGTCACCTCCTTCGATGAGATCATTCTGTCTCTGTTCATCCAGAGTCCTCAGCTGCAGACGCTGCCGGTGAAGATCTACTACAGCGTCACCCAAACCAATGACCCCACCGTGGCTGCGGTAGCCGTGATAGCCATGTTCACATCCGTGATCATCATGCTTTCCGCGCAATTCGCCAGTCGTAAGAGAAAGTCGGTTTCCGCATGACCTCGAATGAAATTGCCGGGACCGCACCCTCACCCGACCAGATCCTCCGTGAGCTCAATCTCGACACTCAAGCGATCAGCACCATCAACCACGCCGGCATCAGCCTGCGCAACGTGACGAAGCGCTACGGCGAGAAGGCCGTTGTCGATGACATCGACCTCATCGTCGAACCGGGAGAGTTCATGACTTTCCTGGGGCCGTCCGGATCGGGCAAGACGACCACGCTGAACATGATCGCCGGTTTCGCGAGCGTGACTGAGGGGCTCCTGCACATCTACGGCAAGCCCGTGGCGAAGGTGCCCGCCCACAAGCGAGACATTGGGATGGTTTTCCAGAACTACGCGCTCTTCCCGCACATGACCGTTGCGGAGAACATCGCGTACCCCCTCAAGCGACGCAAGATCCCCAAGGACCGTCAGCGAACCATGGTCAAGGACGTGCTGGACATGGTCCGGATGGGGGACTACGGCAATCGTTCTCCCGCAGAGCTTTCGGGCGGGCAACAGCAACGGGTCGCACTTGCGCGTGCTCTGGTCTACAGTCCCCGAGTGCTTCTCATGGACGAACCCCTCGGCGCACTCGACAAGAAGTTGCGTGAATGGCTCCAGGCAGAGATCAAGAGAATTCACCGCGAAGTGGGCTCGACGTTCGTGTACGTGACACACGATCAAGAGGAAGCGCTGTCAATGTCTGACCGGATCGCGGTCTTCAATAACGGAAAGATCGAACAGGTCGGCAGCTCGGTCGAATTGTACGAACGCCCGAACACCCTCTTCGTCGGTCGATTCCTCGGAGAATCGACGGTCCTCATCGGGAAGCGGGCGGGATCCGTTGATGGAGGCACAACCGTCGACGTCGCCGGACATCAGATATCCGTGCCTGGCGACAGAGTCGGTGACGACCTGGCTGTGCTGATCCGTCCTGAGAACATCGTGCTGTATCAGGAGGGGTACCGTCCGGACTCAGCCTCATTCCAATCGGTTGATGTTCGGGTCCTGGGAGTGACCTATCTGGGATCGGGATGGCGATACGAAGTCCTTCTGCCGGACGGCAGCAGCGGTACCGTTCGGGTATCGCACTCGAGCGAGTCCTTCGCTGAGGGGAGCAAAGCCACGATGGTGTGGCACGTCGAATCCGGGGTACTCCTGCAGGACTCGGGAGAACTCGGGGAATCGACTACCTGACGGCCGCGATCAGGCATCCGGTGTGGGTGGCTGCCGCTTGTCCTTTACAGGGCGAGGGATGCAGCCACCCGCCGAGCTTCCCGGAAGCCGCTTTCGATGGCACCGTCGATGAAGCCGCCCCAGAGATCCGCAGTGTCGCAGCCGGCAAAGTGAACGATGCCGCTCGGAGTCTGGAGATCGCGAAGGTGACGGGTCAACTGATTGGGGCGGTGCACCATCCAGGTGTTCTGCGAAAGCGGGTCCTTCATCCAATCATGTGAGGCGACCTCGAGCACTTCGAGATCGTCGCGCCAGACTGCGAGTGCTGCCTGAACCTGGGCGATGCTGGTGACGTCGATCATGGTGTGGTCAGGGCCGAACGCGATGAGGACGGATTCGTCTTCTGAGATGAACTCGCTCTTCAATACCGATATCGGGTGTCGCTGGGAGGCGTATGCGAAGAATGGTGTGACGGCGCCCCGAACTCGAATCCACAGTTTGATGCCCTGGGACCCCACACGTTCACGGTTCGACGCCGACCAGGCTTCGGGGAGTTCGGGGGACATCCGGATGCTGTGCACGGCGTTTATGGGGAGTGTCATGATGATCCGCCGCGCGCGGACCTGGGTGCCGTCTTCACAGGTCACAATCCCAAAGTCGGCTTGGTGATCGATCGAGCGAACGGTCGTTCCCAACCGGATCTCACCGCGGACATCCTCGGCAATCGCCTGGGTGAAAGCAGACATGCCGCCGACCACGCTGTACGTCGCCGAGGCCTCGTGCATCAGCGGCCAGTGTCCACCGCTGGCGCTTACCCAACGGAGCGCGGCGGAGAGCCCGACCTCGTTGAGAGGGGCGTTCATATGCCCCACCCAGACTGACTCATTCGCCGACCGAGCCTCGTCGTCGAGGGCGATCGAGTCGAAGCGATCCTGCAGTGACAGGGAATCAAGAGAGGCGATCTCACCACTGGTGGGGTCGACCGCACGGGGGATCGCGGAGAGCGAATCTGACACCAGCCGGGCCTGACCATCGGCGATCAGGGCCATGAAATTTTCCAGCGTCCCACTGCGGCGGGCATCGCCCGCGCCCAACCAATACGCCTCCTCGGGACGAATGCTGCGGGTGACGTGTCGACCATAGCGAGTCACTTCCGACCAGGTATGGGGTTGGACCCAGTGCACCCATGTGCCGCCGAGTTCCAGGTCGTGTCCAAGCCTGTGGTCTGTCCAGGTGCGGCCACCGACCCGGTCGCGTGCCTCCAGCACCAGCACGGTGAGGCCGGCGTTCCCAAGTTCTCGCGCGGCAATCAGGCCGGAGAAGCCGGCCCCGACCACAACGACGTCGACAGTCTCCACGTGGTGAATTCCCTTTCGATCTCGGGGCGTAATTAGGAAAGCAGCCGCAGGGCAGCGGCCGCACGTACGCCCGATTCCACTGCGCCGTTGAGCGATTGCGCTATCCCGGTATGTTCGCCCGCGATGGCCACGCGTCCGGAAGGCAACTTGAAGGCGCCGATGTCATCGGCTGTCCAGTCGAGAGACGCGGCAGAATATGAGCCCTGAGCCCATTCATCGCTCGTCCAGTCGGTGAGGAGGGGGTCACCGTCGAGAACCAGTTCTGGACGCATTTCCTGGAGAGCGGCGAGCCAGGTTCGGGGACCTGCCACGGTCTCGAGCGCCTGGAGCGTCGCTTCGCCTCCAGCGAAGCAGGAAAGAGCGGGAACGCGATTCTCCCCGTCGGCCGACATCGATCGCCATGACCACCACGCCTGGTCACCGTGCTGCAGTGCTGAATCGCCATCGACCCTTGTCAGCGGAACCCCGAGCTTGGCTGCGGTCCCCATGAAGCGGTGATCGAGTGCAATCCGCTGTGCCGGGTTCAGATCGAATCCCAACGCGAGCGAACGGAGGAGCGGGAAAGGAACGGTGATGACTGCTGCGTCAGCGTCGATCGAACCGCCATCAGCCAGGGTCACCTGGACACCCGTCCTGCTCTGGTCGACCCCGATAACGGGAGACTCCAGCCGCACAGCGGGAGCAAGCCGGCGAGCGAGTTCAAGTGCCAGGGACTGATTGCCGTTGAGAAATCGTCCCCCATCCTCGACGTACCCGTTGGCTGACGAAGACTCATGGAGAATCGCAGCTTCGGCACTGATCCTGGCGGGATCTGCCGCAAGGGAAGTCCTGATCCGACAATAAAGGGGGTTAGCGCGAAAGTTTCCTCCCAGCGTCGCACTGTAGACGTCATCAACAGAAACGCGGTCGAGCCCGTCGCCGAGCATGGTCGTCAGCGTTGACGACAGCCTCGCGGACGTCTCATTGAGTTCCGCGAAGGAGACGTGGGAGGTGCCGACTGTCCGGCGCCCGTAACGCACGTTGTGGGTGAGGACCGGGACACCCACTTCGGCTGAGAGCCTCCGAATTTCGAACTCGGTCGGGAAGACGTATTCACCCCCACGCTCCGTCAATTGCCCGTTGCTCAGTTTCTGGGACCAGGTGCGCCCGCCGACCCGATTGCGAGCCTCGAGAATGGTTGTCTCGTGGCCGAGCTTGTGAAGTTCCCAGGCGGCGGTAAGGCCGGCCAGACCGGCGCCGATGATTATTACTTTCATGATGAGGTCCCCAATGACCGCGACGGTGCCGAGTGCGCTCGAGATCTTCTCCGCCGATGGGCCTGAGGTATTTCGAACCTTTCCCAAAATACTATCGAATGGGGCGCGGACCGCGGATTTTGGTGTGGGAATCGCCGCATGCGTCTGCTGGCGGGGCTGTCCGTCCGGAAAGATGATGGCCACAGCAGCACAGGCAGGCCTTTCGGTGACTCTCGGCGTCATCCGTGCCCGCTAGCCTGAAGTAGTCACCGCACCAAGCATCGCACCAGCCACCGCACCACTGGAGGACACCAATGCTGTTGACCGCCGACCTGTACGACGAACGCGGAGAAGAACTGCAGTCCGTCTCGCTCCAGTTCCAGGACCTCGGCGGCCGCGCCCGGTTCACCGGACCGATTCGCACCGTGACCTGCTTCCAGGACAATGCCCTGGTCAAATCGGTGCTGTCCACGCCCGGGGACGGCGCCGTGCTCGTGGTCGACGGCGGCGGCTCGCTCGAGACCGCGCTGATGGGCGACATGATCGCCGACCTCGCGGTGCAGAACGGCTGGGCCGGCGTCGTGATCAACGGCGCGATCCGCGACCGGGTCGCCATCGGCACCATGCAACTCGGGGTCAAGGCCCTCGGCAGCAACCCCCGCAAGAGCTCGAAGGCCGGCGTGGGCGTCACGGATGCCGTGGTCGAGTTCGGCGGCGTGACTTTCACCCCCGGGCGCACGGTCTTCTGCGACGAAGACGGGATCCTCGTCGAGCGGTAGCACGCTTCGAGCGCTAGGGCTTCGAGCGCTAGGGCTTCGAGCGCTGGGGCATCGAGCGCTGGGGCATCGAGTGGTCGCACGTGTTGGACCGGACGCGCGGCGCCACCCGAGGAAACTCACTCAGGTGGAGCCGCTGGTGCGGGGTCCAACATCATTGTTGTACTCGGGGAACAGCGCTGGTCACCCGGCTTCTCACGTTACGCGGATCGAGGGGGCTTTGTCATCACCGAATCGGCGTGAATCAGCCCGAATCGGCCGCGCAAGCTAACGATTGATACCGAGCTAACGATTGACACCGAGCCACCCGTAGCGGCGCTGCGGCCGCCCGGCCTGGCCGTAGCGCAGGGTGACGCCGGCCTGCCCGGTGTGCACGAAATGCTCGAGGTATTTGCGGGCGACGACCCGGGACAGGCCCAGCGTCTCCGCACACTCGGATGCCGCGACATCCGTCTCGCTGTCGACCAGCGTGTACTCGACCAGGCTCGCGGTCTCCTTGCTGAGTCCCTTCGGCAGCGGCGGGATCACGGCCACCGACCCCGTGGCGCCGAGGGCCTGGTCGAGGTCGCTCTGGCTGATCTGGCCGGGCCGGGTGAGCAGGCGGCGACGCTCGGCGTAGCCGTGCAGCCGCGACTGCAGCTCGGTGATCTTGAACGGCTTCAGCAGGTAGCTCACGATCCCGCCCTGCAGGGCGGCGCCGATGGTCTCGGCCTCGCGCGCTGCGCTCAGCACGAGGAAGTCGACGTCGTGGTCGGCCTCGCGGGCGCGGCGGATGACGTCCAGCCCGGTCATATCGGGCAGGTAGATGTCCAGCAGCACGAGGCAGGGCCGCAGCTCGGTGATCAGCTGCAACGCTTCGGCGCCGGAGTGGGCCACGCCCACCACCCGGAAGCCGGGCTGCTGCAGCACGACGCGCTCGTGCGCCCGGGCCACCATGAAGTCGTCGTCGACGACCAGCACGTCACACATGGTTCGCCTCCCGCGCGGCCGCGGGTCGGCCCGGCTCCACCGACAGTACCGGAAGCGCCGACGAAACCGGCAGCACGGCCGTGAACACGGTGCCGTCCTCGTGCCGGTACGTCACCTCGCCGCCGCGCCGGGTGACCACCAGCCGAACGATCGCCAGACCGAAGCCGTGCTCGGCCCCGCTGGACTCGGCCCCGGTTCCGGCCCCGGCCCCGATCTCAGCAACGGAACGGGCCGGCGCCGGCCGCTTCGACGTCACGCCCGCCTCGAACACGCGCTCGAGCAGCCCCGACTCGACGCCGGGTCCCGTGTCGCGCACCGTGACCCGAACGGCGGCCGCCAGCATCCGGATGTCCACCTCCACCTTGCGCGTCCCGGCTCCGGTGACCGCGTCGAGCGCGTTGTCCACCAGGTTGCCGATCACCGTCACCAGGTCGGTCGAGAGCCGCGGGTCCACCCGCGGCAGCGCGGACGCGGCCGACAGGGTCAGCTCGGCGCCGCGCTCCCGGGCCAGCGAGGTCTTCGCGATCACCAGGGCGGCGACGGCGGGCTCCGCCAGGCGGGTGAGCACGTCCCGGTCCAGGTCCGACCGGTCGCGGGTGACCGCGTCGATATAGTCGACGGCCGCGTCGGTGTCCCCGAGCTGCATCAGCATCGAGATCGTGTGCAGCCGGTTCGCGAACTCGTGGGTCTGCGCGCGCAGGGTGTCGGTGGCCTGCTGGCTGCTGCCCAGGTCGCGCTGCAGGGTGACCAGTTCGGTGCGGTCGCGCAGGGTTGTCACCACCTCGGGTTTCGCCCGCGGCGGGTGGATCGTGGTCTGATTGAGCACGAGCAGCATGCCCCCGTTGACGAGGGGCGTGTCCCGGTCGTTCTCGCCGTGCGTGCGCAGGGCGCGGGCGGCCGCGTCGTCGAGCCCGACCTCGTGGATCGACCGGCCCGGGGCGTCGTCGGGTAGTCCCAGCAGCATCCGGGCGCTGTCGTTGGCGAGGGTGATGATGCCGTCCGCGTCCACGGCCACGACGCCTTCACGGATGCCGTGCAGCATGGCCTCCCGGTGCTCCACCAGGCGGGCGATCTGTTCCGGTTCCAGGCCGAGGGTCTGCCGTTTGACCCGGGCCGCCATCCACCACGACCCGGCCGCGCCGAGCACCCCGGCCACGCTGAGGTAGGTGAGCAGGTTCGGGGCGGCGGCGGCGAGCAGCCCCGCCAGGGTCGGCAGCTGGCGCCCGGCCACGAGGTGGCCCACCAGCTCGCCGGCGTCGTCGAGCACGGGAACCCGGGCGACGACGTGGTCGATGGTGCCGAGCGGGGCCAGGCCGGCCCACGCGCCGTCCGACCCGGTCGGGGCAGTGCCCAGCACGAGCACGGTACGCAGCAGCCTCGGGTCGGCGGGCGACGCGAGAACGCGGCCGGCGGCATCCGTCACGATCAGTTCGTCGACGCCGGTCGTGGTGCGCAGGGTCTCCACGGGGGCGGTGAGCCGGGCGGGCGGCGAGGCGGCCGGAGCGTCCGCGTCGGGGGAGGCGTCGGCAGGGGCGACGGAAGAGGCGTCGGCAGACACGTCAGGGGCCGCATCGGCGAGGATGCTGCGCAGCAGCGGGTTCGCGGCCGAGTATTCGGCCACGGCCAGCATGCGCCGCTGCTGACCCGATTCGAAGGTCTGGCGGGTCTGCTCGAGCGAGATGGCGGTGACGGCCACGAGCACGATCGCCAGCAGGCTGAGCTGGAACAGCAGCAGCCGGCGGGTGAGGGTCAGCCGGGACCGGGTCGACTGCGGCGTGCGCGGTGATGGTGACTGCACGTGCCCTCCACTCGGTCGTCGTCGGCCCTAGAGAATCGTCGCGCACAATGGGGGAGAAGGGAAACCCGCACACAAGCTACACAACGTTCGCTAACACCATAAGTTGTGGCGGCCCGGGGGTGCCTGCGCACCATGGGACCCGTCGGCAATGAGGCCGGCCAACGAACCAGAGGAACGCAATGAGAAAACCAGCAATGTCGCGGCGTCTCATCGGCAGCACCATGATGGCTTCAACCCTGGTGCTCGCGCTCAGCGCCTGCGGCGTCACGGGCGGGGCTTCCACAGCCGCGACCGACAGCGAGCCGCTCCAGAACCTGCAGGTCATGGTGCCCAACGCGCCGGGCTCGGGCTACGACGTGACCGGCCGCGCCGCGGTGCGGGTCATGGACGAGGTCGGCATCAGCACCGGCACCGAGGTCACCAACCTGGCCGGCGCCGGCGGCACGATCGGCCTCGCCCGCACGCTCACCGAGAAGGGAAACGCGAACTTCCTGCTCGTGATGGGCCTCGGCGTCGTCGGCGCCGCGTACACGAATGAGGGCGATGCGAAGGTCGCGGATGCCGAGCCGATCGCCCGCCTGATCGAAGAAGCCGGGGCCATCTTCGTGCCCGCGAACTCCCCGTACACGACACTCGACGACCTGGTCACCGCGTGGAAGGCCAACCCGGCGAACTTCGCGGTCGGCGGCGGCTCCTCGCCCGGCGGCCCGGACCACCTGCTGCCGATGCAGCTCGCGGATGCCGTCGGCATCGAGGCCAGCACGGTGAACTACGTCGCCTACGACGGCGGCGGCGAGATGCTGCCGGCCATCCTGGGCGGCAAGCTCCAGTTCGCGGCCTCCGGCTACGGCGAATACCTCGAGCAGGTCAAGTCGGGCGAGCTGCGCGTGCTGGCCGTCACCAGCGCGAAGCGCGTCCCGGTGATCGACGCGCCCACGCTCACGGAAGAGGGCGTCGACCTGGTCTTCACCAACTGGCGCGGGCTGCTCGCGGCCCCCGGCCTGACCAAAGCCGAGAAGGCCCGCCTGATCGGCGCCGTCACCGCGATGCACGACAGCGACGAGTGGGCCCAGGTCCTCGAGGACAACGGCTGGACGGATGCGTTCCTCACCGGCACGAAATTCTCCACCTTCCTGACCGAGCAGGACGAACGGGTCGCGAGCACGCTCACGAGCCTGGGATTGGTGTGACCGGCGTCACCACCCCGAGCACCCTGATGCGCGGTCGCTCCGAGCTGGGCGTCGCCGCCCTGCTCGGGGCGCTCGCCGCGGTCGTAGCGGTCGATGCGGCGAACATCCGTCACACCGCCGTCAGCACCGGGGTGATGGGCCCGCAGGTGGTGCCCTTCCTGATCGCGGCGGGCCTGGCCCTCTGCGCGATCGCGCTCACGGTCAACGTGCTGCGCGGCGGCCACGGGCACCCCGAGGAGGGCGAGGACATCGACCTCACCACCGGTGCGCACTGGCCGACGCTGCTCGGGCTGGGCGCGCTCATCCTGGCTGCCGCGTTCACGATGGAACCCCTCGGGTTCGTCATCACCAGCGCCATCCTCTTCTACGGTTCGACGCTTCTGCTCGGCTCCCGGCACTACGTCTGGGGGCTGCTGATCGGCATCGCGCTCGCCGTGGCCACGTTCTACGGCTTCGTACTGGGCCTCGGCATTCCCCTGCCGGCCGGCCTGCTGACGGGAATTCTCTGATGGAAAATCTCTCCCTGTTGATGGAGGGCTTCGCGAACGCGCTGACCCTGCAGAACCTGCTCTTCGCCCTGATCGGCGTGCTGCTCGGCACCGCCGTCGGCGTGCTTCCGGGCATCGGGCCGGCCATGACGGTGGCGCTGCTGTTGCCCCTGACCTACGCGCTGGACGTGACCGGGTCGCTGATCATGTTCGCCGGCATCTACTACGGCGGCATGTACGGCGGGTCGACCACCTCGATCCTGCTCAACACGCCGGGGGAGTCCTCCTCGGTGGTCACGGCCCTCGAAGGCAACAAGATGGCCAAGGCCGGCCGGGGCGCCCAGGCGCTCGCGACGGCCGCGATCGGCTCGTTCGTGGCCGGCACCATCGCCACCGCTGCCCTCGTGTTCGTGGCCCCGTTCATCGTGTCGATCGCGATCAGTCTCGGCGCCCCGTCGTACTTCGCGATGATGGTGTTCGCGTTCATCGCGGTGAGCACCGTGCTCGGCACCTCGCGCATCCGTGGCCTGTCGTCGCTGATGATCGGGCTCGCCATCGGCCTGGTCGGCATGGACGCCACCACCGGGCAGCCCCGGTTGACCTTCGGGCAGCCGCTCCTGGCCGGCGGGATCGACGTGGTCGTGATCGCGGTCGCGCTCTTCGCGATCGGCGAGGCGCTCTGGATCGCCGCCCACCTGCGGCACGGCAAGCCGGTCACCATCCCGGTGGGCGTGCCGTGGATGGGCAAGGAGGACTGGAGGCGCAGCTGGAAGCCCTGGCTGCGCGGCACCGCGATCGGGTTCCCATTCGGGGCCATTCCGGCCGGCGGGGCCGAGATTCCCACCTTCCTCTCGTACGTCGTCGAGAAGAAGCTGTCGAAGCATCCGGAGGAGTTCGGCAAGGGCGCGATCGAGGGCGTGGCCGGTCCGGAGGCCGCGAACAACGCGTCGGCGGCCGGCACGCTCGTGCCGCTGCTGACCCTGGGCCTGCCGACGACGGCGACGGCTGCGGTGATGATCGCCGCGTTCAACCAGTACGGGATCCACCCCGGGCCGCTCCTGTTCAAGACCGAACCGGTGCTGGTCTGGACCCTGATCGCGAGCCTGTTCGTCGGCAACACCCTGCTTCTGCTGCTGAACCTGCCGCTCGCTCCGTTCTGGGCGAAGCTGCTGCGCATCCCGCGGCCCTACCTCTATGCCGGGATCCTGTTCTTCGCGACCCTCGGAGCGTATGCCGCGGGGCTGCAGGCGCTCAACATCGTGATCCTGCTGCTGATCGGGTCGCTCGGCTACGTCGCCCGGCGGTACGGCTTCCCGGTGCTGCCGATCATCGTCGGCGCCATCCTTGGACCGCAGATGGAACGTCAGCTGCGGCGGGCGCTGCAGATCAGCAACGGCGACCCGGGGGCTCTCGTCAGCGAGCCCGTGGCCGTGGTCATGTACACGGTGATCGTGCTGTTCCTGGTGCTTCCGCCGCTGGTGCGGTGGGCGCGGCGTCGCGCCGGGATCGTCCCGAGCGGTGCTGCCGGGCCGGGTGCCGGTGGGTTGGGTGTCGGTGCCGCGTCCACGGATGCTGCGTCCACGGATGCTGCGTCGACGGATGCCTCGTCCACGGATGCTGCGTCGACGGATGCCTCGTCCACGGATGCTGCGCCCGAGGACGCCGACCAGTCGGACACCTTCGTGCGCTGACGCAGCCGTAGCCGGCAACATCCGCCGAGTTCGTCACTTCCGGTCGAGTTCGCCAAGTGTGCCTGGCGACCTCGACCGGAACAGGCGAACTCGGCGACGGATGCTGCGACATCCGTCTCTCGGATGCCACCGTCAGGCACCCGCGGGGCGCCCTGGCCCTCGCCCTCGCGGTCTCGCGGAACAGTCGCGCGGTGCTCAACATCCGCCGAGTTCGTCACTTCCGGTCGAGTTCGCCAAGTGTGCCTGGCGACCTCGACCGGAACAGGCGAACTCGGCGACGGATGCTCGACCGGAACAGGCGAACTCGGCGACGGATGCTCGACCGGAACAGGCGAACTCGGCGTACGGATGCCCGGTCCGGCGACGCGGGACCGGCGGACGGAGACCCGGCCGGCGCCCGGGCTCAGCGCAGGGCGGACCGCCCGGCGTGCACGACCTGGCTGCGCTCGGTCAGTTCGACGACGCGTGCCGTGCCGTTCTCGAGGGTGACCTCGACCTCGAAGGCGTGGTCGAGGGCGGTGCTCTGCCGGAAGTCGGTCACGGTTCCGCTGCCGACCTCGGCCAGGGCGGCCTGCTCGGAGCTCGTGCGGTCGACGCTGGCGAGTTCGGCCCGGGTAAGCGCCCGGGGAGCGAGAGCGGATGCGCCCTCGCCCGTCCAGCCGGGAGTGCTCATCCAGACGACGGCGAATGTGGCGTCGAGTTCGACGGTGACCTCCACCCCGTTGGGGAGCCGGGTCTCCACTTCGTATGGCGTGGCGGCGGCCGGGCGGCGCTGGGCATCCGTCACGGTGCCGGGCCCGATCACGGTGAGGGCGGCGCGGCTCGCGCGTTCGAGTTCGTCGTCGGTCAGGCGCGTGTCATCGCTGCCGACGGCCGTCGCGATTCCGGCCGCACCGGCGCCCACGGCGACCATGACGGCCACGGCGACCGCGATCCAGGTCTTGTTTCCGACACGGGGCACCCAGGAAAAAGTCACACCCCCCAGTCTGGGGGATACCGCACGGTCCCGATGACACGACGGCCGGAGCGATGGCGCCGCCCCCAGCTGCGGAGTCGGGGCGGGGCGGCTACGGCTTGCGCACATGGCCCGGAATGGCCCCGAGAATCGCCACGGATGCCCACCGTCGCCGTCGCATCGGCGAGTCTCGGAGCAAAGGGCGAGCCTCGGCAGGAGACTGCCGTGAGACGGCCCCCCCTCGGGGGCTGCTGTGCGCCGGGGCCCAGTCGCTAGATTCGAGTCAGTACTGGGGGGGAGAGCGATGATGATGGAGAGTGCCTCCCTGCGCCCGCCGTTCGCGGCACCCTCCCTTCACGATCAGCTTCTGGGCCGGCGGGAAAGCACATCACCGCGCACATCACCGCGCACATCACCGCGCACATCACCGCGTTCGCCGCTCGGTCGAATCTTCGGCCGGTCGTCGCGTGGCGCCGACGGTGCGTCATGGTACTTCGGAGCCGAGGGAGCAAACGTGGTGCGCTCACTGCTGGCGACGCTGCCGCCGGAATGGACCGTGTTCCACTCCGTGGTCAGCGCGGCAAAATCCAACGCCGACCACCTCGTGATCGGCCCCGGCGGCATCTTCACGATCAGCACGAAGCACCACGGCGGCACGCAAGTCCGGGTCGGCAAGCACGATATGTCCGTCGACGGCGAGAAGGTGCACTACCTGCGGGCTGCCGAGTTCGCGGCCGAGCGGGTCACGGAACTGGTGCAGGCACGGATGCCGTTGCTCGCCCCCGTTCAGCCCGTGATCGCCTTCGTCAACCCCGAGCAGCTCGTGATCATGGAGAAACCCGAGCAGGTCAAGGTCATCGACGCGGGCGACCTGCGCCGCTGGCTGGTCAACCTGCACCCCGTGCTGACGGCCGGTGAGGTGCAGGAGGTGGCCGACCTGCTCGACAGTCCCGGCAGCTGGCGCGCTCTGCCCGAGAACGAGAACGAGAACGAGAACGAGCCCGAACACGCCGCGGCCCCGGGACGGATGCGCGTGGCCGGCATCCGTCGCCTGCACTGGATCCTGCGCGCCGCGCTGGCCGTCCTCGGGGCAGGCATCGCCGTGCTGCCTCTGCTGGGGGGAACCGGCGGCTGAAACTCCTCACCTTCCGCTGATGAAGGCGGGGGTGAACATCGCGCGAACATCCGAGGAAGGGCTCCGGAACAGACGGCGGAACGTCCATTTCTGCCGCCTGCCCGTGATCTAGTCGATCAAATGGATGCGACTCGACGACAATTTCTGACCACGGTCGGCACCATGGCGGCCGGGGCCATGGCCGCCGGCGGCGCGGCCGGCGCCGCGAAGGGCGCCGGATTCGGCGCGGCAGGGCACCCCGGCAGCGCGCGGCAACCGGGCGTCACCGCCACCCTGCCAGCCCCGGCCGATTCCGGGATCGACCACGTGATCGTGCTCATGATGGAGAACCGCTCCTTCGACCATTTCCTCGGCTGGATGCCTGGGGCGGACGGCAAACAGGCCGGGCTGACCTACACCGACCGCTACCGGGTCCGGCGCGCCACGCATCATCTGGGGGACTTCCAGGGCTGCGGGCACCCTGACCCCGACCACTCGTACGAGGGCGGCCGCATCCAGTTCAACTCGGGCAAGTGCGACGGCTGGTTGCGATCCGGCGAGAGCGACGCCTTCGCGATCGGCTACTACGATTCAACGGATCTGGACTTCTTCCGCCAGGCCGGACCGGACTGGACGGTCTGCGACCGGTATTTCGCGGCCACCATGGCCGAAACGTACCCCAACCGGTTCTACCAGCACGCCGGGGCCACCGACCGCACCCACAACTCCACGGTCACGAGCACGCTGCCCACCATCTGGGACCGGCTGTCCGACGCCGGACTGCGCGGCAAGTACTACTACGGCGACATCCCGTTCACCGCGCTCTGGGGCACGAAGTACCTCGATATCTCACACCCGTACGCCGACTTCCTGGCCGATTGCGCGTCGGGAAACCTGCCGGAGGTCTCCTTCGTCGACCCCCGGTTCTCCGACGAAGGCTCCGGCACCTCCGGTGACGACCACCCGCACGCCGACATCCGTTCCGGTGAGCTCTTCCTCGCCGAGGTCTACGCGGCCGTCACGAAGAGCCCGGCGTGGGGACGCACCCTGTTCGTGATCAACTACGACGAGTGGGGCGGCTTCTTCGACCACGTCGCCCCGGTCACGGCCCCGGATGCCGATCCCGGCAACGCCCTGCGCGGCTTCCGGGTGCCGGCCGTCGTGATCTCGCCGCGCGCCCGGCGCCGCCATGTCGCGCACGAGACGTACGACCACACCTCCGTGCTGAAAGCCATCGAGTGGCGCTGGAATCTGCCGCCGCTGACGCCGCGGGACACGGCCGCGCGCAACATCGCGGAGGTCCTGGACTTCACCAGCCCCCCGAACCTGCTCGCCCCGAAATACCTGGTTCCGCCCTTCGTGGCCGGTGCGCCCTGCGCGCCGGTGGGAACGCCCTCGGTCGAAGAATGGCCGGCCCTGAGGGACAAGGCGCTCGCGGACGGGTGGATGCTGCCATGAGCGTGACGCGCGGGGCACCCGGCATCCGTCGACCTCTCGGGCTGCGCTGGATGGCCGCCGCGGCCCTGATCCTGCTGGCGACGGCGACCCTGGGTCAGATGATCGACCCACCGGAGGCCGAGGCCCGGTCGGGGGCCGCGGCTGGAGGAGGCACCGGAGGCGGCACCGGCACCGGCGCCCTGCCCGGGGCCAGGCACGTCTTCGTGATCAACCTGGAGAACAAGGGCTACGACAGCGCCTGGGGGCCGGCGTCGGCTGCGCCCTACCTGGCCGGAACCCTGCGCAACCAGGGCGTGCTGCTGACCCAGTACTTCGGCGTCGCCCACAATTCCCTGCCCAACTACATTGCCCAGATCTCGGGACAGGGCCCGAACCCGCAGACCCAGGCCGACTGCCAGACCTATTCGCCGTTCGTGGGTGCGGGCACGACCAGCCCGGGACAATACGTGGGCAACGGATGCGTGTACCCGGCCGCCGTTCCCACCGTCGCCGGCCAGCTGACCGATTCGGGGCGTACCTGGAAGGGGTACATGGAAGACATGGGGTCCTCCTGCCGGCACCCGTCACTCGGTGCTGTGGACGACACGCAGAAGGCGCGCGTGGGGGACCAGTACGCGGTCCGGCACAACCCGTTCGTGTACTTCGCCAGCATCACCGGCTCGCCGGACTGCGCTCGGAACGATGTGGACCTGAATGCGCTGACGGCCGATCTGGCGTCGACCGCCACCACGCCGAACCTCTCGATGATCACCCCGAACCTGTGCCACGACGGCCATGACGCGCCCTGCGTCGACGGGCAGCCGGGCGGGCTGGCCAGTGCCGACGAGTGGTTGAAGCGGTGGGTCCCTGCGATCACGTCGTCACCGGCGTTCAAGCGGGACGGCGTGCTGGTCATCACCTTCGACGAGTCGGACAGCCCGCAAACCGATTCCTCCGCCTGCTGCGGCGAGGGCCCCGGCCCCAACAGCCCGCTGCCCGGCATCACGGGGCTCGGCGGCGGCCGGGTCGGCGCCCTGGTGCTGTCGCCGTTCGTGGCGGCGGGAACGACCTCCACCACGCCGTACAACCACTACAGCCTCCTCGCCAGCATCGAGGACACCTTCGCCCTGCCGTACCTGGGGTACGCGGCGACGCCGGGACTCAACCGGTTCGGACTGGATGTGTACAACGGGGGTCGCCACCGGTAACGGCGATTCCGGGGCATGATGAGCGCATGGGATCACCGCGCCGCCGCTGGCTCCTCGGCGCCGTCGTCGGGCTGTTCCTTCTCGCGCTCGCGTCCGCCGCCGTGTTCTGGCCAGGGGCGAACCCGTTCGCGACACCTGTCCCGTCCGCGGCATCCACCCCGCCCGCGACATCCACCCCGTCGGCCCGGCCGGGCGTGCAGCATGTCTTCGTGATCAACCTCGAGAACAAGGGGTACGACCGCACCTGGAGTGCGGATTCGACGGCCCCGTATCTGTCGGGCACCCTGCGCGACCAGGGGGTGCTGCTCACCCAGTACTTCGGGGTGGCGCACCACTCGCTGCCCAACTACATCGCGCAGATTTCCGGGCAGGGGCCGAACCCGCAGACCCAGGCGGACTGCGGCACCTACACGAATTTCGTTCAGACGGGCACGGCCGACTTCGATCAGGCGGTCGGTGACGGATGCGTGTACCCGGCCGGGGTGCCCACGGTCGCCGACCAGCTGGGCACCGCGGGCCTGCGCTGGAAGGGGTATTTCGAGGACATGGGCAAGGCGTGCCGGCATCCGTCGCCCGGTGCGGTCGACGACACTCAGCGTGCCCGGCCCGGGGACATGTACGCGGCCCGCCACAACCCGTTCGTATACTTCGCCAGGATCACGGGCTCGCCCGACTGCGCCCGGAACGTGGTGGACCTGACCGAGCTCGAGGGCGACCTGGCCCAAGCGTCGACGACAGCGAACCTGACGATGATCAGCCCGAACCTCTGCCATGACGGCCACGACTACCCGTGCGTCGACGGCGAACCGGGCGGTTTGGCCAGCGCGGACGCCTGGCTGCGGGAATGGGTGCCGCGCATCCTCGCCTCGCCGGCGTTCGCGGCCGACGGCCTGCTGGTGATCACCTTCGACGAGTCGGACAGCGCGAAATCCGACTCCAGCGCGTGCTGCGGCGAAGTGCCCGGACCCAACGCCGCCCGTCCCGGCATCGAGGGTCCCGGGGGAGGGCGCGTCGGCGCCCTGGTGCTCTCTCCGTTCACCGCCGGCGGCACGTCATCCGACACGCCGTACAACCATTACAGTCTGCTGGCGACGATCGAGGACACCTTCTCGCTGCCGTATCTGGGCTACGCGGCGACCCCGGGCCTGGCCCGTTTCGGTTCGGACGTGTTCAACACCGCGCACCGATTTTAACACCGTGCACTGACTTCAACACCGCGCGCTAACGCTGAAAGCCCGTTTCGGTGTCCGCCAGGTGCACGAGCGGACAATTCTCACAGGCGGCAGGCGTACCCTCGAATCACAGCCCGTCACGAAGGCTGGAAGGGGAGACAGTGGTGTATACCCGCGTGGACAACAGCGTCGCGGTGCAACAACTTGCGATCGGGCTGCACGATTCAGGCCGCGATCGACCGTGGGTTGTCGTGTCGTCGCCGTTCGGCACCGCCGTGCCCGAAATCGGGATCGAGCAACTCTCCAGCCAGATCGGTGACGTCACCCGGGTCTTCCTGATCGAGACCGGCGAACTCACCCGCCAGCTCGGCGACCTGCTCCCACCGCAATTCCAGGTATACGGCAGCGCCGGTCGCTCCTATCCGGTCGGCGACGCCTTCGCGACCCTGTCCCGGTCGAGGCTTCGCTTCACCCACGGCGACCCCCAGCACGCCACCGACCAGCTGGTCACGGATGCCCTCGCCCACGCCCACCAGGCCGGCCTCTTCGCGCTCGCCCCGGCATCCGTCATCACCGTCGACGGCACCGTCAAGGGCTTCATGCTCGGCGGTTCGCGCGCCCTGGTCGAGCTCGACGGCGGCGGCATGGCCACGGTCTGGCAGGAGCTGACCTACCCGCCGGTGCCGCTGGACTGGACCCTCAAGCCCGGGCAGCGCATCCGGGGTGCGCTCGATGCGCCCACCCATCGACTCAATGTGGAGAACAAGCCGCCGACCACGACCGCGATCGCCAATCGCTACCCGCACGGCAGCATCACCCTCGCCCTCGTGCAGAAGGTCAGTGCCCAGCGCGCCGTGCTGGCGCTGCACCCGCACCTGCAGTTCACGATCACCCGCGCCGACATCTCGGCCAACCCGCTCGACAAGGTCGACGCGCTCCTCTCCGAGGGCGATGTGGTGGCCGCGCGGGTGATCCACCTGCCCAGCGGCGCCCTGCACCTGTGCCTGAGCGACGTCGACGACGACGAGACCGTGCTGCCGTCGCTCTGCGCGGTGCGCAACGGCCCGCCGTGGCTGCAGGAGAACCGTCCGCTGCTGCCGCTGGTCGAAGAGGACGAGCCGACCGCTCAGGTGGTCGACCTGGTCGAGTCCCTTCCTGTTGTCGAGCCCGCCGTGGCCGGGTTCACGCCCGCGGACTCGGTCTGCGCGGGCAGGATCGCCGCCGGCGGATCCGCCTCCGGAGACGCCGGCCCAGCGGACGGCGCCGAGGCCTTCGCCCTCGCGAATCTGCTCGAGGCCCGCGCCCCGCTGCCGCGCCCGTCGCCGGGACCGGGCCGCATGCACGCCGTGCGCCGTCCGGCCACGACGTCGACTGTGATCCCCTTCCGTGTCACCCCGACTCCCGCACCCGCTCCGCATTCGGCGTTGCAGTCCACGCAGCTCTCCCTTGCCGAGGCGAAGGCGCGCATCACCCGGCTCGAGACCCAGTTGGTTGAGGCCGGGGCCACCGACTCCGACCTGGCCAAGCTGCGTGAGCAGGCCCGGTCGGCTCAGCTGCAGCTGCGCGACGCCCTGGTCGAGCTCGCGACCCTGCGCCACACGGTCGCGGAATTGCGCGATGACCAGCGAGCCCAGAGACGGATGCTGCGGGAATCCCGCCGCACGGCGCCCACCCCGGTCGCGGCGAGCGAATACGAAACCCGGCGCGCGCAGTGGGAGGACCCGGCCGGCTGGGTGCGCCACGAAATCCTGCTCGCCTGGGTCGACCGTGTTCCGGAGTCGGACCGCGAGGAATGGCCGTTGCCGCACAGCTACGTGCTGGGAGAGCGGTTCCCCGACTCCCTGGCCGGGCTCGACGACGGCCAGCTGGCCAAGGCGTTCAAGGCATCCGTCGACGTGCTGACCGGGCGGGTGAAGACCCTCACCGGGCGGCACCTGCACGCTCTGCGCCAGGGTGCAGGTCCGGCCGATCCGCATCTGCTGCGCTGGGACGGCGCCCGCTGCATGCGGGTCTCGATCGAGCAGAACACTCCGGCCGCGCGTCGGATGCACTTCTGGCAGCTTCCGGATGGCGGCATCGAGCTGGGCCGGATCGTCACCCATGACGACATGGAAGCCTAGGCCCGACCCCCTGTAAATCTCTCTCCCGGGTGACTATTCTGGAATCCTTACAGGCCGTCCACGCCCGCTGGGCCGCGTGCCCTGAGCCTCGTCAACAGGCCCTCCAGAAGCAGGAGGAAGAGATATCTATCACGATGAACAAGTTGCAGGTCAAGCCCCTCGATGCTCCAGATGAGCGCCGTACTCCGGAGAAGACCCACCTGGACCTCAACCGTCTGGGCGAGTACACCATCGGACGGATGACCATGGAGCCAGGCTGGTCCTGGTCCGAGTGCATCAAACCGGTGGTGCAGACGGAATCCTTCCGGCTGCCGCACGTGGGCTACTGCGTCTCCGGATCCCTCGAAACGGTGCTGGATGACGGCACTCGAGCCACCATCACGGCCGGCGACTCGTACACGATCCCGCCAGGCCACGACGCCCACGTCGTGGGTGAGGAACCCTGGGTGGCAATCGAGTTCGCCAGTGCCGAGGCCTACGGGGTGCCACCGGCCAAGTAAGCCGGTTCCAGCCGGTTCCAGCCGGTTCCAACCCGCCACCTGGACGTCGTCCCACGCGGTATCCAGGTGGCGCCTCTCAATCCCGGTGCTTCTCCAACCCGGTGCTTCTCCGACTTCCATGGCCGGAATTCTCGGCCCTCCTGGCGTCGCGCTACGTGTCCGGCTACTGGTCGTCGCGGGTGATGTTCTTATGTTCGATGGCGTCGGCCATCTGGATTCGCGATTTCGTGGTCTTTCGCCATCGACGCGGGCCGCTCTCG
>NZ_SOGW01000039.1:0-5190 GCF_004403075.1 Cryobacterium sp. TMT2-10
CGCTGACTGGCGCCACCGAACCCACCACCGTGATCAGCCTGGCCGCCTACGAGACGGCCGCGAAGAACAGGAACACCCTCCGATGAACACCCCACTCACCACCACCCAGACGACCGCCACCCCCGTGACCACGGCGACGCCAGCGAGCGTCTATCAGCAGCTGCGCGGCCACCTCACCGAGCTCAAGCTCGCCGACGCCCTGCCCCGCGTCCTCGACCAGGCCCAAGCCGAGGGCTGGAGCCTCACCCACGCCCTCGAGCGCCTACTCTCCATCGAGGTCACCGCGACCGACGCCCGACGCCTCTCCGGCCGGTTCCGCTTCGCGAACCTCCCCACCGGCGCCACCCTCGACGACTTCGANCCGCCGCCTCCGGCATCGACCGCAACCTGCTCGCCGAGCTCGGCACCTGCCGCTACCTCGAGACCGCGACCAACGTGCTCCTAATAGGGCCGCCCGGAGTCGGGAAAACACACATCGCCACGGGCCTCGGCCACGCCGCAGTGCAGGCCGGCTACCGCACCTACTTCACCTCCGCCGCCGACCTCGCCGCCCGCTGCCACCGCGCCGCGATCGAAGGCAAATGGGGCACGATGATGCGGTTCTTCGCCGGCCCGACGCTGCTCGTAATCGACTTATGCCGACTCCGTGATTATGCCGATGTGGGTGGGGCGGCGGGCCCCGCGCCCAGTGTTTTCCAGGACTGTGACCGGTAGTTGGCTGCGTGGAGGTCGGCATAATCACAGTCCTTCGAGGAATGCGAGCAGGCTGTCCGCGGGACGGTATCGGCCGGGCGGCGACGACACCGGGGTGGTTTTGGCCAGCGCGCGTTCCTTGATCGTCATGTCGGCGTGGATGTAGGGATCCGTGGACCGGGTGTCGGCGTGGCCCAGCCAGAGCGCGATGACGGTGGTGTCCACTCCCGCGTGCAGCAGCGTCATCGCGGTGGTGTGCCGCAGCGTGTGCGGGGACAGCTTCTTCGAATGCAATGTTCCGCAGGCTAGGGCGGCTGTGGAGTGGTGGGCGGCCAGTCTGTGCTCGATCGCATCGCGGGTGAGTCGTCGACCGGTGCGGGTGCAGAACAACGGATCGGTCGGCAGGCCGGCCCTCTCACGCAGCCAGTGGCGGATCGCCGCCGCTGTTGCTGCGGTGAGCGGGATGGCGCGGTCTTTGCGTCCCTTCCCGTGGCAGCGGACGTTTGCGCCGGTGCCGCAGGCGATGTCGGCGCAGTTCAACCCGGTCAGCTCCGACACCCGCAACCCGGTCTGGACGCAGAGCATCAGCCAGGCGTGGTCGCGGCGGCCCTCCCAGGTGGTGAGGTTCGGCGCGGCCAGCAGTGCGTCGACCTCCGCGGCGGTGAGGTAGGACACCGTTGCTTTTCGAACCTCTTCGGCGGAATCGCCAGCACCCGGGCGATCACGTCGGCGTGTTCGGGGTGCTGCAGCGCGGCGTAGCGGAACAGCGACCGCAGCGCGCCCAGGCGGGCGTTGCGTGTGCGGGCGCTGTTGTGCCGCTTGGTCTCCAGATGGTTCAGGAACGCGCTGATCATGCCCTGGTCGAGATCCGACCAGTCCAGGTGCGAGGGCAGCTTCCCCGTCGTGGACTGGACGAAGGCGAAGAGCAGCCGCAGCGTGTCGCGGTAGGCGGCGATGGTGTGGCCGCTGGCCTGGCGCTGTTTGGCCAAACGGTCGCTGAAGAATACCTGGACCGTCGCCGTGATTGCCGTCATGACTGCACCCGCCCATCCCCAGGCGCGAGGCGTTCAGCGGCCAGGGCGAGCAGTTCTGGCGCAGCGGAGAGATACCAGTAGGTGAACCGCGGATCGCGGTGCCCGAGATAGGTGGAGAGATAAGGCAGTCGCGCGTGGACGTCGGCGCCGCTGCGATACCAGTTGACCAGCGTGGTGACCGCGAAAGTGTGACGCAGGTCGTGTAAGCGGGGACCGCGGGCCGCTCCGACGCCGATCCCCGCCTCGGAGCACAGGCGGTGGAAGACGGTTTGGACAACGGGATAGAGCAGCCGTTTTCCTGTCACCATCACGAAGAAGCTCGTGGTGGACGGCGCCGGGAGGTGCGTGTCGCGCTGAGCGGCATATGTGCGCAGTGCAGCAACGGTGCTGGAGCGCACGGGAACCTTGCGGGTCTTCATGAATTTCGATTCCCGGACCAGGAGGACGCCGGCAGCGAGGTCAACGTCGGCCCGATCCAGCCGGATCGCTTCCCCGATGCGTAGCCCCGTCACCGACAGCAGCCCGATCAGGTTGGAATACGTCGCCGCGGGCAGTCGCGAATCCAAGTCGTGCTGCGCGTGGCCCATCAAGGCGGTGATGTCGTCGACGGAATAGATGAATGGTGTCCTCCAGCGCCGGCGGGAGGGGAACAACCCGATTGGTGAAACTTCTGTCGCGGAATCGATGCCGGAGAGGTAGCGGGCGAAGCCGCGAACGGCCGTCATTCGGCGCGGCCAGACAGCGCTGCCCGGTTCAGCCGACACGGACTCGACCCAGGCGATGGTGTTGGCGATAGTGACCGTCGGTTGCTCATTGGCGTCCATCCACGCCACGAACCGGGGAAGAAGCCTCGCCGCGTCAGCCAACTGATAGCCCAGGTTCCGTCGCAGCCGAAGGTAGTCGTCCAAGGACTCAGTGAGTGTCGTCATGAGTTCTGCCCCGGCCAGTCCTGGGCGATGCCGCGCAGCGAGTCGATGGCGATCTTCGCGTAGATGGCAGTGGTGGCCAGATCCCGGTGCCGCAGCACCTGCCCGATGTCCAGCAGGGGGATGTCTTTCGCCAGCATCTCTGTCGCCAGCGCGTGCCGCAGCCGGTGTGCCTTCGCTTCCGGGCAATTGGCCCGGCGAGCCGCCCGGCGCACCACATCACCGACCAGATCCGCCGCGATCGGTTTGCGTGGGGCCCGTTCGGTGATGAACACCTCCCGGTGCGGCGACGCCGGCCGGCCCTCGTGGAGGTAGTCCGCCAGCGCTTCTCCCGCGTCGACGGGCAGGGGCATCAGGTCGCGGCGGCGGGCCTTGCTGCGGACCGTGACCTCCCCGGCGCGCCAGTCGACGTCGTCCAGGCGCAACCGGGCGACCTCGATGGACCGAAGTCCCAGCCTGGCCAGCAGCAGCATGATCGCCCGGTCCCGGCGGCCGGTGCTGGTGCCGGGATCGCAGCTGTCCACCATCGCCTCGACCTGCCCGGCGCTGAGCGCGACGGGCAGGTGCGCGTCGCGCCAACCGGCGACCGCGGGAACACATCCCGCAAGATTCCAGCTGGTCCGGTCCGTGAGATAGAGGTAGCGCAGCAACGAGCGCATCTCCGCGACCCGCCCGCGCGCGGACCCGAGACTCACCCGCTCGCTCTCGGCCAGGATGAATGCCGAGATCTCGAGATCGGACAGCATCGTGGTGTCAAGCAGCTCTCCTGCAGGCTGACCGATCTGCAGGAATCGCCGCGCCAACTTCTCGTAGCGCAGCACCGTCATCGCCGCCAGGTCCTTGTCGTGGACCAACCACTGCCGATAGTCCGCCAGCAGAGCCTCCAGCGCAGAAACCACCGCCGTGGGACGAGGCGCAAGTACCCCGCCCTCCCGCAGCACCTCGAACATCAAAGTGAAGCAGCGGCCAAAGAGCTTCTGAGTGAAACCCGCCCCGGCCCGGGCGGCGCGGAAGGACGCGACGGCCGACTCGTCGAAATCCGCGACCGTCAGCCGTTCCGTCTCCAGCCAGCGGCCGACGTCGCCGACGATCTTCAACATGCCCCGCCGCGTGCCCGGCGTGTAGCCGGCCGCGGCCAGCTTCGCATCGACGGCGGCGATGTAGGGCGCCATAGCCCCAGCCTTTCTGCGTGTTCCTGACATAAGTTCGTTCCTCGTCTGGAAGCGCGATGCCTCCTCGGAAACAGCTTCCAACGACGCCGGAATTATGCCGACAATCTCTCTGGGGTCTGCGGAAAATACCAGCGCTATCAGTGATATCGGAGAGTGGCCGCGGCGACATCGGCATAATCACGGAGTCGGCATAAGTCGATTAGTGCGTATCCGCTTAGCTCAGCTTGAGTGAGGTGTGCCCAAACCTGATTTTCCGCGTTCGATTCTGGCGTTCCAGGAGTGGTTTGGCCTTGACCCCAGCGAGTGGACACCTCACAAGAGAGAATGTTCACTATGGCAAGATCACGTCGGGAGTTCACTCCTGAGTACAAAGACGAGGCCGTGAAGCTGGTGTTGACCGCGTTCAAGGGTCGCAACGAGACCGGGCAGACCGAGGTGACGGAGTCTGAACGAGCTGAGCTGCTGCGGCTTCGGAAAGAAAACGCGGACCTGAAGATGGACAGGGCGTTCTTGAAAAAGCGTCCATCTTCTTCGCCCAGGAAGCGTCGGATACGAACGGCAAGCGTTCGAACTGATGCTGGCGGAGAAGACCAACTTCACTATCACCCGCATGGTCCGTCTTCAAGAGGTCTCCCGGTCGGGCTACTACGCCTGGGTCGGCCGGCCGCCGTCGCCGGCGTCGCTTCGGCGGGTGCATATCGAGCAAAAAGTGGCCTTCTTCCACGGCGATTCCGACGAGGTCTACGGGGCACCGAGGATCCTGGCCGATCTCCGCGCGGACGGGGAGATCATCTCCCGCAAGACCGTCGCCGTGACCATGAAACGCCTGGGATTGGTGGGCATTTGTCCGAAGAAGTGGAAGACGACCACGATCATCGACCACGCTGACGCCTACCCGGTCGACGCCGTCAAACGCGAGTGGGATACCGGGTCGCTGAACCAGGTCTGGGTGGGCGATATCACCTACCTGAGGACCTGGGAGGGGTGGGTGTATTTGGCGACCGTCATCGACGCTCACAGCCGCCGCGTGATCGGCTGGGCCATCGCCGACCACATGCGCACTGACCTCATCCAGGACGCCCTCACGATGGCCATGGTGCTGCGCGGAGACCGCCCGGCGACCGTGATCTTCCACAGCGACCGTGGCACCCAGGGCGGATTCAACCGGTCGTCGCAACACCTCGATTATGGAGGTGGAATATGGGACGTCCGAAGGGTTGGATGGCCACGCAACTCGGGCGGGAGCCGATGCGGTCGCCGGGCCGACCGCCGGGGTGGCGCCGGGAACACCGGCAGGATTTCTGGGACCTCGTGGGGCAGGGTGTCTCGAGCGAGGAGGCTGGCGAGCGGGCCGGCGTGTCGGCG